>JAGQPK010000166.1 GCA_020426755.1 Planctomycetales bacterium | reverse complement strand
CAGAGTGCAAATGACGATCAACACAAGTCTCATGGCAACGCACTGCGCAAGCGTAGTTGATTGGGATCGCATCACTGTGACACATCGTTCTGCGGCGTCGAGTCGCTCTCGTCCTTTATATCGATTGCTCGACTCTTGAGCGGCAGCATTCGATCAACCCACAGGAAAGTGGCCACCGCCAGTGTAATGCCAATCGCTACTGACGACGAAACGTGGATGGATCCAAGTTTTCTGGTGAACATCAGACACAGGATCATCGCCGCAGCATAGCCGACGACGTAGGAGAAGCCCGCTGCGAAGATGAGTGTAATTAGGCGTCTCATGTTTCCCCAGCCGTTACAGCTCACTTAACAACCAGTATAACGAGCAACACCCCAAACGCGACAGTCGCGACAATGATGGTCGGCCCAGTGAGTTTTGCGTATCGTTTCCGCAATCCGGTTCGCTTGTGCGAGGTCGGTGAGCAGCCCAAATTGGTTTAATTCGGCGGGCGAGTAAACGTCTGGAAACGCACCGCAATTGGTCAGCGCGCTTATGGATTCATGTGAGTCCCAGATCTCGTAACCACAAAAAGTAAACGCGTCCATCGCTGCCGGTGTCTGAGTTGGGCGCTCGAAGATTCCCAACAAGTTATGCTGCGACGCATCATAAGCGATGCGACGTTTCAAGTACTGGTAGTCGCGAAAGAAGTACACTCGATTGTTCGCGTGTACATTGTATTCCCAGTCCTCCTCGATCAATTCCTGAATTATCAGCGGACACAAGATGTTGTCCAGCGAGACCAGTTCGGTAACCTGTTGCAATCCTGACCAAGCGATGTAGCTCGACCAAGCTTCGCCACAGTGCGGATCGAATTTTCGGCAAGCAATGAAGATCGGCGACATACCGATGTGTTCTCAAATTTCCGGATCAGATGTCAGCGCGCGGCAGTGGATGAGTTGGGTTGACTGGAGTCATCGGCCAGTTTGAGATTTATGACCACAATGTCCGCAGTCGGGTTCTTCGCCACGAGGTCTTCCGGACTACTACCGGCCGTTACACTCGTGTCCCCAGTCGCGTTGTCACGCAACATCCAGCACAACGGAATCGTGCCGTTATGCAGCATCGGTGTGGGGAAGGCACTCGCGCCATTCAACTCACCCAACGAACAAACAGCTTTCGCGACGTCGTGTGTCCGCCCAGCATACATGGGCGGGCCGCCTCCAGATGTTGTTAACTCGACCAGAAAGCGAGAGCTACCGGGCTTGCCGCCGCCCAGAGTCACGACGTCTAGATCGGCTGCTTGCACCGAGATGCTCACCGCGTCTTGTGCAACGAGATGTGTCGCCGACGCTGAATCCTCCGAGTGGACCTTCTTGCCGTTGTGATAGAAGTCTAGCTGTACAGTCGCATTTGTGAAGGGGCGCTGCGCCGACACTAGGATCTCTGCTTGATTCACTTGCAGAAGTTTCGCGAGCCGATCGCGAGTGAAGTCCACCGCGACCTTACTCGCGCCGATTGGATCCGCCGCTTGCGCCGTCGAGACACAAAACACGGCAAGCGCAAAGATTCGGAACGATCGCATCACAAAACTCCTAGCTATATTTGATTCCACAATCATTCGGCACGCGGCGAGTCAGTTACGATAACCAACGAATTAGCCATTCGGCAAACGTTTTCCAGGAATTCAAATGGCCTAGTGAAGCGACCGTACCGGCGATTCACGCGTGCTTACGCATCAGCATGCGATGGCGACCGTATGTCGCAATTGCTGCCACGGCAACGGCCGAGGGCAACAGCGCCGCCGCCGGCATTCGATGATTCCGAGTAGCGATGGCAACGCCTGTCGCCGCAACAATGACGCCACATAACATTGCTAAACCGCGCGCCGGGCGTGGATTGGAATATAGCAAGAGCACCCGGTAAATCAGCGTACTCACCCAACTCGAAAGTATCAACGTCCAAAACACTGTAAAGCTCATCACGTGATCCGACGCCTCAGTGTTTGCTTGCTCAGGTAATCGAGTCAAAACTAGCGTCACCAATGTCAATACGATCGTGAAGAACATGCCGCTGACGATTGGCAAGCGACGTGTCGTTGCTGCAACGTCCGCGTCGCGAGTTGTGTCGGGCAGCGCTGATGGCGCCGAGTAGGGATTGGTTTCGTCCTGAGTCATCTCGCCCCACTTGCCAACGCATTCAACCAGAGTTTCACAACGACGGACCGGTGATCAACCGCCGACTGGAGTGCACAGTTCGACGAGCGTCCCATCCGGCGCGCGCACGTACGAAACGACTTGCCCCCAAGGCCTGCTCGCGGGCGCCGCAAGTTCGACGGCGCCGTGATTGATGGCCTGTTGATGGGCTTTATCGACATCATCTGTCACAAGTCCGATCTCCATTCCCAGTGGTTGCGCCGACTGATCTGCGCGCACATGCCCACCCGGGAAATTCAGGTCACCCAGCTCATGAGCGGCAAACGCCAGCGTCGTCTCACCTGTCTCCAGCTCGCCGTACGTGCCCGACTCGTGCAAAAACCGACGCTTCAAACCAAACGCTGACTCAAAGAATTCCAGCGACTTAGCCACGCTCTCCACATAAACGATCGTGTATCCAAGCTTCATCAAAATGGTCCAACACCTTGCTCTTGAATTCGTTGAACTTAACGGCTAATCACGACTAGCCCCGACCTAAGGCGGTCATGGTACCACAAATCTTTTCTGTCATTGATCAGGGACAACGACTAGTTCGCCGAAAGGCGCCAGCCGCGGTTCTTACGGTGCTAAGAAGTGACTCCAAGGCGCAATCGCCAGACAAATGTATTTCACCACGAAGTCATGCAGCACACGAAGGCGATTCAGCCCAATCTGTCGGAGACGCGCGACGCTAAGCACTCGCCGGCGGTAGAGCTGTCGGGTCCATCCAGAAAGCACCCAGAGCATGCCCGTCCGGATCACTAAAGTCACGACTGTACATAAACCCAAGATCCTGGATAGGATTGATGTCGCCCTCACCGCCATTGGCCCCGGCCGCATCGTTCATCGTATCAACTTCATCTCGACTCTCACATGCCAACGAAATCATCATCTCGTGCGACCCGGCGGGCGGAATGGGTCGATCCGTGAAGGTACGCCACTTGTCGTGTGTCAACAGCATGATGTAGATGGCTTCGCTCCACACCATGCAGGCAGCCGTTTCGTCGGTAAACTGCGGATTGTTTTCAAAGCCCAGTGACTTATAAAAAGCCATCGACACATTCAGGTCGGTGACTGGCAAGCTAACGAAGATCATGCGCGGCATCGCGAACGTCCTTTTCTCTTGAAGATGGTAGCAGCGCCAATGCCCTGCTCTCCACATCGACGAACGGCGCGCGGCACTTTCGACAAGAATCACTTTGTCAGACAGAAGATGCGGCGAATATCGACGGCACGAACCAGCAGTCCAGACCTTACCACAGTGCCGCGAGCAACACGAAGTGATACATCCGGAACTTCGCGACTCCGCGGCAAACAGTCGGCCAGCAAACGAGCAAACGAGGCGTGATGCCTACTAGAGTGTCGAAATCCCCATCGCCACCGTAAATGCGATCGATGCGGCAACGAACGCCAACAGGAATAACCTGATCCCCATGTTGCGCAGGTAAATCAGCGAGACGACCGCCAAAGAAACCACAGCGATAATCAACATGGTAACGGCATCACCCGTGGCGGTACCTAAGATTAACGCTAGTACCCCAATCGCCGTAACGATCTCATCTCGACGTGAATGCCTGTTCGTTTCAGTATTCATCGCGAAGGCCCTTTCGATTAGAGCAACCGGCGAGGACGGTCCCGAGGCGGGGGCCATCTCGCGCAAAATCAACTCTTCCCCAATTGTCGCTCTCCCCTGAGGCTAACGCAAGAGCAACCGTCGTCACCCGTGGAACCTGGGGCTTTGCTGGCAAGAAGCACTTTTCGCGTATTTGGCTAATTTCGCGGTCGCGATTCGCGGTCGTGATTCGGGGTTGTCAGTCGCAATTCTTCGCAGTCCTACTCCGCCACGAGGCAGCCAATCCATCGACGTGTTTAATGAAGTCATCCTTGCCCGCCATGTAGGCTTCGATAGAGTCCGGATGCTTTGACACGAGCGTCTGTTTCAGCTCACCGTATCGGGCGGCCCACGCGGAATGAGCGTTCATGAAGTCGCGAAAGGCCAGGTGCCGATCGATTTGATCCGTTCCCTGCGCGAAAACGTGCACGTGGTGCGTACGCTTCCCGGCCGTGTTGTCCTTACGAAAGTAACGTCGACCAGGAATGCCTAACTCACCCATCGCTTCGTACCCGATCGCAACCATCGCGTCACTACGAGTATCCACCGCCTCGATGTCAGTCACTGCGACAAGCATGTCGATTACCGGCTTCGCCACGATGCTCGGTATCGCGGTGCTTCCAATGTGATGCACCGCCAGCGCATTTTCTCCCAAAGCAGTTCGTACCCGACGTGATTCCGCCTGGAACATCTCTATCCAAGCCGGATTGTGCGGCAAAACAATCACCTCCATGGGCATTTGGTGTCTCCTCATCCTCACAGGGCTACGTCTCGTCGATCCACAGATAGGCAGTGGGCGCATAGCGACGTCGCCCCGTCGCCAATCCTATCGTGGAGCAAGTGCCCTGCCCTGTACGACCAATTCATCCGCGGGCATTATCGAGAGTTTTTGTAAGCTGTAGCTTCCTCCATGGAGTCGAAGACTTTCAGACCGACGATATCGTCAAGTCGCTGCCAATACTCGTACGACTTCCCGTCCTCCTGCTTCATCGGGACCACTAGGAAGCCGCGATGGGCGACGGCGACGAAGCGAACGTTCTCTCGCGTCAACTCGCGCCACCCCTCGCGCTCGATGATGACAGCCTTGCCTGCCAGACTAGGCTCGACGAGCGAATCGACGGTCTCCGCAGCCGTTTGGGCGCGGCTTGATGAAACCATCATGCCGATGCCAATTGACGCGGCCACAATCAACATGGTTCCGAGTGGGCGGTTCATACGGACTCCTCATCTATGCCTGATGGAACTGATGAAATACAAAGGTCACCAAGATAAAACAGTTGCTGGTTGACTTGCCTGGCTCAGCCGACGTCTCTCCGATCAGCGCTATGTCCCAACGTTGCATAGCGAGCGAAATGCAGCAGACCGGCAAATCGATAGCTAGGATCGACATACCTTTCAATCACATAAAAAGCAAAGTAGTAGGCGCGGCAGAACGCCCAGATGGCGATCACGAGCAGCATTGTCGTGCGCAAACGAATGCCAGCCGATTGCAACACAATTAGTCCTGCTGCGAGCAGCCCCAACGCCAGAAAGAGTATCCCCTTGGTCCACAACGCGCGGGAGTCTGTTAGATTCTTCATTGAGGCGTTGCCCATAAACAAAGCAGCAAGAGCGCGAAGCAATCTCGACTTGGCCTATGCCGATCGAGGCTTCGAGATATGAATTGCGTTTTTGAATATAGAGCCGGCCAATTCCGCCTGCAAACATTTTGTGCTGCGATGCGATTTGGATTTAACTTACGCAGCCGCGCAGCGTGTGCTTTGCTGCGCGGCGAGCGAATACACCCCCACTGCGTTTGCGCTGCCCGTTGGTTCGCTGGCGTCCGGTGTGTCAAAGATGGCCCATGTAGCCAATTACACCGAAGCGAGTGACCGGCTCCACGTAATCGGAAATCAACGCCATGCACTCGTCCAAATCACGATACGCGAATGGTCCATCCGTGCGCAAGGAACTATCTTGCACACCTGTCGGCATCATAATGCTCGCACGCATTCCGGCGAAATCAAAACTATCCGCCAGCGGTTTGCAATCACTACGCGACATCTTACGCCCCGTGCCGTGACTGATCGAGTTCAGGATATCGGCCACGCGATCGGTAGCGCGGACGAGCACCACGTCACCGCACATGTGCGATGGCAAGATTGACACTTCGCCTGGCGCAATGTGAACCGATCCCTTACGGATCAGCGCGGCACCGTCATCCAGGATCTCATACGTGTTGTGAGGAAGATCGAGCACGAGTTCGATGTTGCCGAACACCTGATCGATGAAACCATGAATGGCAGCGCGATTATCCTCGGCCCACTTCACCACTCGATCAAACTCCGCATCGAATTCGCTGGGACGATCAACGAATGCGTCAACGTGACCGGATTCGTTGCGAGAACCGGTGTGAATTAGAAAGTGCAGTGGCCCATCATCGTAGGGTTCTAGCGCATCAAGAAAATGATTGCCGCCGCCCAGATCGCCGAGCCCACCGCGATTGGCACGTAACAAATCCGCCACACGGTCCCAGCGTTTGAGATCAAGCTCTGACGCCGAAATATCAGATCGCAACAGACGCATGCCACAACCACAATCGGACACCGCGAACTTTCGCCAATTCGCTTGGCGTGTCAGCACGGCAGTTCCAGTAGGTAGCGGCGATTTGCCGGGACATGCGTCGGGAAGAAACACTACCTTTTCCGCTTCAAGGTCATGAGGAATCCACGAATGCAGCCTTCCAACGGGTTCGGCAGAGAGGTTGATGAGTTCCATAGTCCGCAGCCTAACAGATCTGAAGTTTCGCAGTTGCAAGAGGAAGCCTGACACGCACCGTTGGAATTGGTTCGCGAAAATCAGGAAAGACGCGCGAGCACCGAGCGAGATTGCTCGTCTCACGCAAGTGATTCAGCATGCTGAATGCCGTGCATTGTACGGGAAACTTCCTGCCGCATGTTGCTCGCTGCAAATCGATATGTTGCGTCGTGACTCGATTGACACGAAGTTCTGACCTTGATGATTAGTTACCCGGCGGCAACGTCGTCTCATCCGTTTCTGAACGTTTCACGACGATTACATTCGTAGCAAGATCGTCCGAAACCCTTTCCGCCAGCCGATTTTCTTCAAAGCGACGTTGGCGAAGCTCAATGAGGTTCGTGCCTGACGGTAGTTTCCCGAGATTAAAAACGGGTTCACCAGGACTGACGGCAGGAAGAGTCGTCATGCCAATGACAATGCCATCAAAAGGCGCATGGAGGATACGCCGTTCTCTTCCCAGCAGAGTCGTATTCGTTGCGAGTGGCTGGTCCGCTTCAACGATATCACCGGGCTTTACATGAAATTGCAAAAAGCCTCCACGTTCGGCGCGAAGCCATTTGGCCGTTTCGACAATGAGTTGGATGCGTGGCGTTTGCAACTGCCCGTCGAGCATCTCCAGATGGCGCAGCGTGTTCTTGATGCTACGCACGAATGTTTCCACGATCGTCGGTTCTACTTTCCAGACTTCACCGCCCTCAATGATGATTGTCGGACATCGGGCGTCGCAGGCTTCTCGTCGAAATGATCCTTGCGGGCCGCGGCCATCGAGTACGATCTCACAGCCGGATGCCTCCGCCAAGCGACGAATCACAGGATCGCTCAGGTCACCGCGCACACTAGGGTAGTTTGTGCGACGTACGGCCGCCGTATGTAGGTCGATACCGTAGTCCGAGCGAGCCACGATTTCGTCGAACAACTTGCGGGCCATGCGGCTCGCCAAACTCCCACTTGCCGAGCCTGGAAAGGATCGGTTGAGATCGCGACGATCTGGCAAGTAACGACTGTGCCGCTCAAATGCCAAAAGATTGAGCACTGGCACAAGAATTAACACACCGCGACGCAATGTCAATTCAGGATCGTAGATTAATTGACGTACGGCTCCCGTCCCGTTGATTTCGTCGCCGTGAAGCGCCGCCGTTACGAAGACAACCGGCCCTTCAAGTTCTGCACGACGAATGTGGATTGGAATCTGCACGGTCGCGCCGCTGTAGCTCTCGCTAACGGCGAGCGTCACGTCAAAGGCGCCTCCCGAATGAATCTCCTGTCCATTCCAATCGGCAATCGACTTTCTTTCCCGGTGATTCATTATTGCTGAGTGAAAGTCCTTTGGCCTGACAACTTCGGTCACACCAACACAGTCTAGCGGAAACGCACCTTAAACTGAAGGAATGCAACTGTAACGATCTGAAGCTTGATGAGCAGTGATTCAGTCGTTCGCCACAGTCGGGGAGCGATGTCGCGTTGATTCGAGGACTTGCGACGGAGGTCCGCCTAGCCGCAGAAAGCATCGCATCCCTTGAACGCACTGATCTCACTTACCATCGCGATTCAAGAATCGTTTGGCTTTTTCAGCTGCAGCCTCAATCAACGTATCGGTTTGCTCCGTTGCGGTTTCCGATAGTCGAACCGTATCGATCTTCTGGATTGTCTCGATGGCTTTACCCGCACCCGCCGTGACCACCGGTTGCACCTCATCGGCAAACCGTTGAAAACGTGCCTCCACACGTTCGGTCGTCTGTACAGCGCGTTCAACCTTGGGCAACAGATTGGACAACATGGACAAGCCAACGGCGATTGTCACCAGCAGGTTCGCCGCCAGCAACCCGATCATCCACGTTAGTTTCTTCGAGACGTCTGCGTCGTTCATTGAATCGATCAACTCCAGCGGGTGTACAGCACACTACGGTGGGAAGCACATGTGATTCACCGTGCGACGTTGATTGTCAGAGTATCTTCGTGACTTCGTGGCAACAAGAATGGAGCGAGAATAACCCCGTCGGCACATCTCGTCTATCGACAACCTGAAGATTGCATGAACGCAATTCGCAACTGCGGTTGGACTAGCGTTGGCGGCGAATTGGCACGCGCTCGCGACTACTCGATTTGTGAAATACCAAACAGCGTAGTTTCGAGCTTGAGTGAGGGGATGATCGGGCCGGTGGCGATCCGTGTGGTGACGGCATGGCGTTGCCAGGCACCGGTGGGCCGTAGGATGATTCGTCGTCGCAAGCTTAGACAGTCCGCAAGCGTCCAGGGCTCGACGCGCGCCGCCATGCCCGCCGTCGGCATCGGTTCGATCTGCTTGCTTCTATTGTACTGCTGAATGACATCGCGGGCGCGTTGCGGTAACAAGTCAATAGTGGCATCAAAGCGATTCACGCCACAGGCCGC
>JAGQPK010000165.1 GCA_020426755.1 Planctomycetales bacterium | reverse complement strand
AAGTTGCAGTCCTGCCGCCAGTCGCTCAGCTTTGTTGTTTACGTCGCGTTGAATCTCCGGTGGGAGGTCGGGCGTCCACCAGACAGGAAATTCCCCGTGATCGATGTTCGCTTGAATGACACTGGCGACGGTCGCGGCTTGTTCTGCGCGAGCGTATGTCGGGATGAAGTGGCAAGCGATGACGACACCGCAGTAAACGATGGAGCGAATGGGCATGACGGCGTTAATCGGATTGCTCATCGACATTATCTCCTGGCCGCAATGAAGGCGCGGTGTTATTGAGTCCTATTCGCAATGGAAGTCGAGTTTAACACACCTGTCGGAGCCAATTGTGGGCGACTTGCTAACTTGACCTGTGGTACGTTACCCTCCACACTGCGTCGCCAAGCGGCGTGCGAGTCCCAGGGCAGTCAGGCGTATGGTGCACCACGACGGCAAAACAGGTAGATCGATCGCCGGCAAGTGGCTGGCGTGCGCCCTGTGGCTACTTCCGTTTATGCTCGTCTGGGGGCGACTGTCATTGCCCACGCACGCGCTCGGATTTCGTGATGCCGCGTTTTACTATCCACCGCTACTGCGTCTGGTGACGGAGTCGTGGCATTCCGGCAAGGTGCCGTTATGGAATCCTTATGAAGAGGCAGGGCGTCCGCTACTGGCCGATCCAACTTCCTTGTCGCTTTATCCTGGTCTGATCGTTTTCGTACTGCCGATTTCGTTCGACGCTGCTTTCAAGCTATTTGTGGCAGGACACTTAGCAATAGCTGCGATTAACGCTTGGCGAGCGGCATTGAGATTTGGCTACAGTGTGCCGGCTGCGACGTTGGTTAGCGTTTGCTACACGTTCAACGGACACGTACTTTTTCAAGCGTTCAACCTGCCCTATTTGATCGGGGCCGCCTGGCTGCCGCTCGGTATCATTGGCGTGGCGGATGCTTGGAACAGCGCGGCTAACAGCCGTATGTCGGCTTGGCGATTGACGGTGGCGCTGACGATGATGGTGCTGGGCGGTGAGCCTCAGTTGGCCTATCTGCTCTGCGTCTTGGCGTGTCTCGGCGTGTTGTGGCCAGGTAGTGCGTCAACTCCATTTCCATTGCCCGCTCGTTTGCACCGAGTTGGAGTCCGGCTAGTGTGTGCCATTATGTTGGCAGTCGGCCTGACTGCCGCTCAGTGGGCACCGACCGTTGCCTGGGCGAGTCAAAGCGATCGCGCAGATGACCGCCAACATGACCGCTCGTCGCAGCAGGTAACGCACCAAGACCTGCGTTACGAGTTCAGTGTGGGGCCATGGCGGTGGCTCGAAGTAATCTGGCCGAATGTGGCGGGGCAACCTTATCCGGTGCATGCGCGATGGATGTCGAACGTGCCCGCCGAGCGACGCTACTGGACGCCGACACTGTATGCAGGGGCCCTCCCGTTGTTGTTGTGGTGGTACGCTGTGCGTCACGCGCGCCGCGATAAACGCGTCAAAGTTCTCCTCGCAGTGACTCTATTCGGTATCGTGGGTAGCTTGGGATACTACGGATTGGGTTGGCTCGCGAACGAATTGAGTTGGGATATGGCCGGCCTGCAACCGCGGTGGTCGGCTCCGTTCGGCGGATTGTATTGGCTCTTACAACTGCTGCTCCCTGGATTCCACACGTTTCGCTATCCGGGCAAGCTGTGGACTTGGACGGTGCTTGGTCTGAGTTTGTTGGCAGGACACGCGCTGACGGGACTGGAACGCGATGACGACTTGCACGAACCGGCAGAGCTGACGGCGTCTCCCTGGAAGAGGTTGGTCGCGGGGTACTTGATCGTTACTGTCGGTGCGCTCGCGGCGTGTTTTGCGCTGCGCTGGTGGCCATTCCCCGTGGCATTCCCTCCGACGGCCGACGCGTTGTTTGGTCCGTATCGGCCAGCGGATGCGTGGCGTGCCGTGAGCTGTGGACTCTTTCAGGCAACGATCGTCTCCGCAGTTTGCTTGATCTGCTGGATGAACGCACCGAGACGTTCGCTGGCGATATGGTCGATCGTTGCGATCACGGCGATCGATCTAGGGGTAGCGCACCGCTGGCTGCTCATCCCAGTACGGACCGCGGCGCTCCACGAACCGTTGCCGCGTCTGTTCTCGCAAACGTCACACGAAACAATCCCAAACTCAGTGCAGCGAGTCTATCGCACAACGAATGGTGTCTGGTATCCGCAGCATTGGGCAGCGACGTCCGCGGACGATCGATTGGAGCAAGCAGTTCGCTGGCAACGTCGTTCGCTTCGTCCCAAATATCCGCTGGATGATGCGATCGACTCGCTGCGCAGCACCACGTCTTTCTCTGCCGTCGAGCAACAAGAGCTGATGCGGTTACTGTCTTTGCTCGAGCAATCGTCTCCAACTGAGCTCAAACTGGTTCTGCAACAATTGGGTGTGAGCTGGATCGTCGGTCCTAATCAAGACCGTGGTGCGGACACAATCGAGGTCTACTCGCGAATTCCTAACCCGACACCGCTGGCCTGGATCGTACATGATTTTGCGGTTGTGCCCAGCACGAACTCAAATCGAGACGTCGATTATTGGCGGCAGGTTTTTTTCGAGAATCGGGCCGTACGTGACTTACGACGTCAGGTCGTGTTGGAGGCCCCGCCCGATACTCGGATGCCAGTGTCGCGTGAGCTATCCGCGAACGAATCCTGTCAGATTGTGGATGCGGATATTAATTCGCTAGTTGTGAACGTGACGTTGACTGAGCCTGGCTTTCTAGTCACGAATCAGCGTTATGCAGCTGGCTGGCACGCCGCGCGAGTCGCGTCAGATTCGGAAGTCGCGTTACCGCTGGTGCGGGCCAACGGCATGATGCGCGCCGTGCAGTTGCCGGCCGGTACGTATCGCGTCAAATTTCGCTACCGCCCTCGCAGCTTCATTGGGGGTGGCATCATCTCGCTGGCCACGCTCGTGCTGATCGGGTTGTCATTTGCAACCAAGCTCAGGACTGAACGCAGAGTCTGATTCGTCAAAACGCAAATACGCAGAAACGGCGAGACGCGACGAGATACTTGGCGGGTTGTGCCGAATTGATGTGGGACGTTGTTTGTCCTGGCAGCACGTCGCGACGCTGCGTCTTGACGTTACTGCGTTAACTAATCGACTCAGCAGACAGCGACTAGATCCGATAGTTCATGGCCGGATCAAGTTCGTCGGGGCGATCGGCGCGCATGCGCAAGTTGGGTTTTTCCAACACGACCGTAGTGAACGGTGATACGCTGCGCGTTAACCAAACACTCGAACCGATTACCGAGTCATGGCCAATGATCGTTTTGCCGCCGAGTACCGTTGCGTTGGCATAGATGACGACACGATCTTCGAGCGTCGGATGCCGCTTGAGGCCACGTACCAGGTTGCCGTCGCCGTCAGTATCGAAGCTCAATGCGCCCAACGTCACGCCTTGATAAAGCTTCACATGGTCGCCGATCTCGCACGTTTCACCGATGACCACGCCTGTGCCGTGATCGATGAAGAAGTAATTTCCAATCTGTGCGCCCGGGTGAATGTCGATACCCGTTTCGCGATGCGCCCATTCGGTCATCATACGCGGGATGTACGGTACGCCGAGCAATCGGAGTTCATGGGCCAGGCGATAGACCGTGATGGCTGTCAGGCCCGGATAGCAGAAAATCACTTCGTCCATACTGCGGCAGGCTGGATCCCCGTCGAAGGCCGCTTGGACGTCGGTCGCTAGTACCTTTCGCATTCGCGGCACACATTCCAGAAACTTGATGGCCATCGCTTGGCCTTTGGCCTCATAGTCGACCGGCTCTTCGCAGGGGTCGATATCGCGACCCACGCGATCGTCATGTCGCAGTGCTCGCCCAATTTGTACCGTTAGCTTGTCGTGCAGCGCGTCGACCAGGTTGCCGACGTAGTAAGCGATGTTTCCCGAGTGTAAGCCTTCACGGCGTCGGTAGCCGGGGAAGATAATCTCGCGCAGATCGTCGATGACCGAGCAAATCACCTCGACGCTCGGCAGCGGGCAGTGGCCCAGATGGTTGATCGTGCCGATCTCCGAATAGGTCTGGACGATTCGTTCAGTCAGTTTCGGGAGCTGCTCTTTCAGACGCAGGTCGGACGCCATCGAATGATCCTTCTCACTCACCGGATCGAAACCGGTGCGACATAGGGCCGGAATAAATGGACGCTCAGAAAAGCGACTCTATTGTATTTCGGGCCAGAGGACCGTCAAACCTTAGCGTGGAGCGTGAACGGCGGACGCCGCGCAAGGAATATTGAATGTTGAATTCTGAATCTCGCATGTGAAATTCGCCCGACCGCCGGCAGGCCTACGCTGATGACTGCATGCTAGTTTGCCTGCGTTGCAAGCAATCGCATTGCGCAACTAGCTGCGCGTTTTGGAGTGCGGCCGCGCAGCTGCCGCTTTGAAAGGGGGCCAGATTTGCAGCGGGCGGAACCGATCGACTCGGCGGCCGGATCCGACGTCCGGCGGTCGTGAAAAGCGATAGCTGCGCGATCGCACTCCAAAGACCGACCGCGCTCCGATGCCGTGTCCTATGGCGGATGCGGACTAATCTTCTTCCTCTTCTTCTTCCAGCTTCGATTTCGCCAAGATCTCTTGCTGGACATTGCCGGGAACGACGTCGTAGTGGCTAAACTCCATCGTGTAGCTGCCCTGTCCCCCGGTCATACTGGACAGTGAGCGTGCGTAGGTCGTAATTTCGGCAAGTGGTGCTTCGGCGTGCACGGTTTGCAGATTACCACCGGCCGCGTCACTGCCGAGCACACGGCCGCGACGTCCGGACATGTCGCTGTAGACATCACCGACGTTCCCTTCGGGGACCGTGATTGCCATTTTGACGACGGGTTCTAGCAGGCTGGGTTTGGCATCTTGGAAGACATTACGTAGCACCATTGAGCCCGCTGTTTTGAATGCAGCTTCCGAGCTGTCGACAGGGTGGTGTTTACCGAAGTGGACTTCGACGCACAGGTTTTGAATCTGATAGCCGGCAATTACGCCACGGGCCAAACGTTCCTTAAAACCTTTTTCGATCGCCGGCATAAAGTTGCCGGGGATGCTGCCACCGACGACCGAGTCCACCCAAAGAAAGTTGTTGACTTCGTCGTAGTGATGTGACTTGTGCGACGGAAAGCGTTCCTTGGAGATGAACTTGTCGATGTCTGTGCCGCGCGGCAGCGGATACATGCGGATGTGGACTTCGCCGAACTGGCCACGGCCACCGGATTGCTTCTTGTGGCGGTAGCTGCCTTCCGCTTCGACCTGAATCGTTTCGCGGTAAGGAATCTTGGGCTCTTTCGTTTCCACATCGAGTTTGTCGCGGCGATGCAGACGTTCCTGGATAATCGACAAGTGCAGTTCACTCATACCTGTCATGACCAGCTCTTTGGTCTGTGGGTCGCGATCGAGGTGGAACGTGGGGTCCTCTTCCAAGATTTTGTGGAGCGCGCCGGAGAGCTTGGTTTCATCGCCTCGATTTTTCGGCGTGACGGCCAAACCGACCATCGGAGTGGGAAACGGCATGCGTCGCAGCACGACATCACCCAAATCGGTGCCAGTGTGAAGTTCGTCGATCTTGGCAACGGCGACGATTTCACCGGGGCCGGCCTCTTCGACAGGATGGGTGTCGTGAGCTTGCACTTCGAGCAGCGGGCCGAGCTTGATGTTCTTGCGTGCAGTCGACGCGTGAACCTGCGAATCTTTGTGCAGCGAACCACTGAAGACGCGAATGAAACTCAGTTTTTGCACGAACGGGTCGACCCGCGTCTTGAAGATGCGGGCGGCGAGCGGCGCATTTTCGTCGGGTACCAGCTCGATTCGCTCGCCATTGAGCGTGCCGAAACGTTTGACCTGATCGGGGGCAAGGGTGCAGGCTGGCAGGAAATCCAGTAGTTCCGCAATACCGACATCGTTTTTGGCAGAGCAAGCCAGAATGGGAATCAGTGTTCCGGCTGCGACGGCCCGCTTCATCAGTTGTGCCAACTCGTCGTCACTCGGAACATCGCCTTCGAAGTAGCGTTCCATGATCTCTTCGTCGACTTCGATGATCGACTCGATCAAACGTTCACGCATCTCAGCGACAGGCATCACGGCGCCGGACGTGTCACCTGTTGGATGGAGGACGTTGATGACTCCTTGAAAGTCCGCCCCTTGCCCGATCGGCATTGTCAGCGGCACGCACGCATTGCCCCACAGCTCTTGGAAGCTGGCGACTAACGCAGCGAAATCCGTGTTGTCCGTATCCATCTTGTTCACAACGATGACACGGCCCAAGTTCGCCTGTGCCGCTTCGTTGAAGACTCGGCGAGAATTGACTTCGATGCCGGAGTGAGCGTTGATCACGATGGCGGCGGTCTCAACGCCGTAGAGTGCGCCGATCGTTTGCCCGATGAAGTCAGGGTAGCCTGGCGTGTCGACGATGTTGAAGTGACAGCCACCGTGCTCGAAGTGAGCGAGCTTGGCCTCGACCGTATGCTTGTGGTGCTTTTCTTCCGGCTCAAAATCGCAGATGCTGGTCCCGTCGTCGACACTCGGGTGGCCGCTCACAGCGTTGGTCTTAAGCAACAACCGGTCCACCAAGGTTGTCTTGCCTGATCCCCCGTGACCGCAAACCGCGACATTCCGGAGGTTCGCCAACTTCGCCTTTGACATGCGATTGTCCTTTTGAGCTGGAGGTTAGATTCAATTCTGTGACGACTCCCGTTTCGCCATTCTCAAGGCATCGCTCAGAGTGAGTCGTTGTTCATAAAGCGCCCGTCCGACAATGCAGCCGTCGAGTCCAAGTTCGGCAAGCTTGCCAATGTCGTCCGCCTGCGACACGCCGCCGGATGCAATCACCGGGCAAGCTGCCGCCTGTTTCATTTCTGCCATGGCACCGTAATTTGGGCCGCACAGCATGCCGTCTTTCGCAATGTCTGTATACACGATGGCAGCTAACGGGGCATCGTTGAATCGCTGCGCGAGTTCCGTGGCCTCAGTGCCACTTGTCTTCAACCAGCCATCCGTCGCGACCTTGCCATCACGCGCGTCGATGCCCAACACCACTTGATGTGGGAACTTTTGCACGATGGCGCGGAACCAAGCTTCGTCTTCGATCGCGCGTGTGCCGATGACGACCTGTTTCAGGCCGATGGAAAGCCAGTCGGCGACGGTCTGCTCATTACGAATCCCGCCGCCTAGTTCGCAGGGAACGCCTACCGATTGCACGACCCGCTCGATCACCGCACGATTCGCGACATGTCCATCGCGTGCTCCATCGAGGTCGACCAGATGTAGACGTTCGGCACCCTCCGATACCCACTTGAGCCCCATTGCGACGGGGTCTTCACCGAAAATCGTTTCGCGCTGATAGTCGCCTTGTTGCAAGCGGACGCATTTGCCTCCGCGAATATCGATCGCCGGCCAAATCTCCATTGCGCTCCGCCACTTTTCGCTCAGAAGGTCCATTAGCTGAAGGCTGCAATATCGCACACCGTAAGGGCACTGGCAAGAGACCGCTCAGCGCGTCGAAACGTCGCATGGAGAACGGGTGTTCGGACCAACTGACTTGTTCGCCGCAACGCAGTAATTCGTTCGCCGCAAGGCGTTAGCCGCGGCGCGGTATGTAGTTCGCCGAAAGGCGCTAGCCGCGGCGCGGTATGTAGTTCGCCGAAAGGCGAGCCGCGGTTCTCACTGACGATGGAGACTTCGCAGCAGGATAACCGACGCTAACGCGTTGCGGCGAACAACAGCGAACAACAGCGAACAACAGCGAACTAGCGCACGCTCGCGCCGCACACAGCCACTACTTCAAACTGGCGAACTGCTTCAGCAACTGCAGTCCGTGCTGCTGACTCTTCTCAGGATGGAACTGCGTCGCGAACATACGGCCGCGCCGGATGGATGAACAGAACTTGATGCCGTACTCGGTTTCGGTAGCCACACATGAGGCATCTTCTGGAACAACATAGTACGAGTGGACAAAGTAGAAGTGGGCATCGGTCGGGATGCCTTCAAGCAATGGATTGGGCTGTGTCCGCAGCACCTGATTCCAACCCATGTGTGGCACCTTGTACGTGTCAGGCAATTCGAACCGCACCACCTTGCCCGGCAGAATTCCCAAGCCTGCGTATTCGCCGTCTTCGTAAGAAACGTCAAACAACAACTGCAGCCCGAGACAGATCCCCAGGAACGGCGTGTCTCGCTCGATCACGCGTTGCAATACGCTGACCAAATCTCGCGCCTGCAGTTCCGCAATCGCATCGCGAAAAGCACCCACGCCCGGCAGCACGACGTGGTCCGCTCGTTCAATCTGTTCCGGATCGCTCGTTACCAGCGCCTCATGACCAACGTGTTCAAAGGCCTTCTGCACGCTGCGGAGGTTGCCCATCTGGTAATCGACAATTGCAATCATCGTTCTGCTTTCCGTACAGTAGTGCTTTGCCGCAACTCGGTCTTCGTTTTCGCCGCACGGCGTGACCCGCGGTCCGTTCCGCATCCAACTGACACTAACGCGTTTCAGCGAACTAGGCCGAATGGACACTTAGGTGAAGACACGGCGCGTCACGAGAGGTTCGACCGTACTCGATGGTAGTGTGAGGCCATCGTTTCGAAAAGCAGGGCAGGGCAGGGCGTTCAATTGGCTGAACAGGGAGGATCTCGAATGTTGAATGTTGAATGTTGAATTGAGGCTTGGCCACGCAGGTCGCGAGACTTCGACCTTCAACCCAACATTCGACATTCAAAATTCGATATTCAAAATTCCCTTACCGCTGCCCGACGACTTCCGGGTAGATCACGATCTCCACGCGACGATTGCGAGCTTGACCGGCGGGCGTTGCGTTGGAGGCCAGCGGATAGTTTTCGCCGTGCCCCAAGACGAACAGTTGCTGTGGTAGCAGGCGGTGGCGATAACTCAGGTGCTCGAAGACGCTCATCGCCTGAGCGGCTGTCAGTTGATGTGCGTTGCGCCACATCGTGTTCGCCAGTGGCGTACTGTCGGTGTGAGCTTCCACGCCGATGATTTGGCGTGAGTA
>JAGQPK010000164.1 GCA_020426755.1 Planctomycetales bacterium | reverse complement strand
CACGCCCGGTCCACATCAAAGCGGCAAAATCGCCGTGTGTGGACACACGCCAGACAAGTACGGCGAAATCATGGACATGGGCTATCTGAAATGTATCGACACGTACTGCTACGGCGGACAGTGGCTGACGGCGCTCGACTTATTGAGCGGCCAAGTCTGGCAAGCCAACGAGAAAGCCGAACTGCGTTCTTAGGAATATCGAATATCGAATATCGAATTTTGAATTGTAGATATCGGACTCGCCACAAGCTGTAGTTTCACATCAATGTGCTTCCACCGTTCCGTATTCGATCACATTCAACATTCGATATTCAACATTCGATATTCGATAGCTAACATTCTCAGACCCCATAAAACAGCCGTGCGGTCTCTCCCCAGATCCAGGCTTGCTCGGTTTCGGAAAGTCGATCGACTACCAGCGAACAGGCGTGATGGATCGCGTCATAGTTTCCGGCCAACAGGCAGACGGGCCAGTCGGAGCCGTACATGCAGCGTTGTGGGCCGAAGGCTTCGATGGCTAATTCGAAGTAGCGAGCCAAGTCGGCTGATTGCCAGCGATCCCAGTGAGCTTCTGTGGCGAGACCGGATAGCTTGCAATAGACATTTGGAAACGCGGCCGCGCGCGATAGGTCGGCCGCCCAATCGTCCCACTGTCCGGTACGAATATCGGGCTTGCCCAAATGATCGAGGACCAGCGGCAGATCGGGGAACCGGGCTGCAACCGTCGCGGCGTGTTGGAGTTGTCGCGCATAGAACAACAGGTCGTAGGGAACTCGATGTCGTTCCAGAGTCGCCAAACCGCGCGCGACATCAGGCCGAAGGATAAAGTCATCCGGCTCGTCCTGCACCACATGGCGGACACCGACGAACTTGGGGTGTTGCCGGGCGGCCAGCAACTGCTGCTCACATTCTGCCGAACGTAGATCGACCCAACCGACCACGCCGGCGATCCATGGATGAGCGTCGGCTAAAGCGAGGGCCCAAGCGTTCTCGGCGAGATCATGCTGCGTTTGTACAACGACCGTGCGGTCGATCCCAGCTTGATCCAACAACGGACGCAAGTCGGCCGGCAGAAAGTCGCGCCGAATCGGCGCATGCGGTTCGGTGTCGAGCCAACGATAATCGAACTGTCCGAGTTGCCACAGGTGGTGGTGGGCATCGATGCGCATCATAGCCTATTCGCGCGGATCGTTGTTCTCCGCGCGTCCCTCGACATAAAACCAGTTATGGATCGGCTCCAGGATTTTGCGTACCTGAGCCATCAGCTCTTGATCTAGTGGTTCGGCTGCCCACTGTGCCCACTGACGAATCCGCTGCGGATTGGCAGACCCTGTGATGCACGTGGTCAGCGCCGGATTGGCAAGTGAAAACTGGAGCGCTAGTTTGGCGATGTCGGAGTTGTTTGCGGCGCAGAAATCAGCGGCCGCCTTGGCAACTTGACGGACATGCTCGGGCGCCTTGTGCCACACAGGCAACGGAGCATTGGTCAGCAACCGCGCCGAGAACGGTGCTGCATTCATGATGCCCACGCCCTTTTCTTGCAGATAGGGCACCATGTCACCCAGCATGGTGTTCTGCAAAGTGTAATGGTTGTACGAGAGGATCACGTCCAGTTCGGCTTGCTCTAACACGTACTTGAAGATGTTCATTGGGTAACCGGAGATGCCAATGAACCGCACTTTGCCTTGCGCTTGCACCTTTCTCAACGCCGGCAACGTCTCCTCCACGATCTGTGACATTTCTACGAACTCGATGTCGTGGCAGAGAATGATGTCGAGATGTTCGACGCCCATTCGCTCCAAGCTAACGTCGACGCTCTCGACAACCCGCTTCGCAGAGAAATCGAAATGAGCGGGTGCGTACCGGCCTAGCTTAGTTCCAAGGTAATAACGATCGCGCGGAATGTCTCGCAATGCGAACCCCAACAGACATTCCGATGTACCGCGCCCGTAGTAGGGTGATGTGTCGATGAAGTTCATTCCCACATCCAACGCGACCTGCACGGATTCCATCGCTTCCCGCAAATCAACTTGACGGAACTCCTGACCCAGTGATGAAGCGCCGAAACTGAGCGATGTCAGTTCGATGCCGGTTTCTCCTAGTCGACGAAGTTCCATGTCTATGCTCACTAAGCGATGGCAATGTAGAGGAAGGTGAACGAGTGCGAAGTTGGCCGAAAGGCACTAGACGCGGTGCTCACGCATGGTGGATGTTTCTTGGCAGGACAAACCGACGCTAACGCGTTGCGGCGAACTGCGTCACGAATCTGATCCAGTTAGACCTAGTCCATTCGCACGCCGACCGTCAACAGCAAATTCGCAAACCGCTGTTGATCGGCCGTCTGGATGGTCAGCACATGGTCGGTCGTTTTGACCGCTTCGTAAAACGCCCACTTCTCGATCGGTTCGAGTTGCAGTTCGATATTCGCCGCCGCGATCGCGCGACGATACAGGGCCCATACTGGCGGATCCTCGCTCAAGGCATACGGACCGCTCGTCTCATACATCATCGTATGTGCCGCCTCGATCGGAATCGCAGTTAGCAGTGTCTCCAAAACTTGTGTGCAGGTGACAATTCCCGGTGCCAAATTCAAACTGACCAGTTGCGCATTCGGACCTAATGTCGAAGACGCCGGGTAGTTGCCGTCGGCGATCAGAATCTTCGAATGATGACCGGCACGTCCCAGGATCTGGTTGATTTCAGGATGGATCAGTCGATGCTTGAGCATGGTTCATTCCCTTGACACGTGATTTGAATATCGAATATCGAATTTTGAATGTTGAATGTTGAAGTGTGAATGTTGAAGTGTGAATTCAACTTCAAAGGTCGATATTCAACATTCGATATTCGATATTTACCTTTTACATTCCCGCCTGGAGTGCACGGAGGTGGCGCGCGAAGTGGTCGCGCAGGACGTCAGTATAAGTCGCTTGGTGTTCGGTGAGCACTTGCTTGATCGCGCCTCCCAGCTTTGCATCGGTCAGTACCGAGCCGAATGTGCAGTGCAGAATCTGACGACCAGGTTGCGTGAAGCCGATGCCTTCCGGGACGTCGTCCCAGATTTCGAGGTAGAGCTGTTCGAGTCGCCGCGCGTCGGCGATTTCCTGTTGCGGTGGCACGTCGGTGAGTGTCGCGGAAAGGTGATACGTCGCTCGATCTGTGTCGAAGCGGTCCCGCGAGAAATCGATGATCTCGCGGAACAAACTGTCGGCATGCCGCGCGACAACTCGCAACGCCTCCAGATAACTGGTGCCGGCCGTCTTCACATGAAAGTGACCGCGCGTCGCCTGGGCGAGCCAAGTATACATCGAAAGCTTGTCGGACCCCGAATGTAGACTTAACTTGTACGGCCCTAACAAACGTGCGATCGCAGCATGATCGTGCAGCGACTGTTGCAACTGATCGCGATCGCCCTTGAAGTCGACGCCCTTCTCGAAATCGCCAGGAAACCGCGGCGCTAAACTGACCAGGGGAATATTCTGCTGCAGGCACTGGTCGGCAATGATGTAGTGCTCGACAAGCGTGGTTGGTTGAGCCGTCTCGTCAACGCTCAGTTCGATCTCGTATTCACGATCGACATCCCGGTGTATCTCTGCCAGGTACGCCGCCAACTTGCACGCGTGCCCAATCGCGCGGCCATACTTCACCGCCGCTCGTCGACAGGCCTCTGCAGTAAAGGACAACGATGTGCCGTTGGGAAGTTGCAGCGTCTGCCCCGCGTACTTGTCGACCCACGTCACTTCATCACGCACGGCGGCGTACTTCGTGTCGAGAGTTTCCAGGGAATCGCGATCGGCTTCATCGTCGACGAATTCAGACGGGTCGAGTGTATAGAAGCAAAAGCCAGCGGCAAAGGTAACGTCGATGTCAGCGGGAGTCTTCAAATGATCGGCGTCGGCACCCGTGATCTGGTTCCAACCTGCCGCGCGCATGCCCAGCACGGCATCGTCCATCACTTGCTGGGCCGTGCGACCGGTACGCGTCATTTCGCGGATGGACTGTTGCGGAAAGATTGGCTGAATGCCGGCGCCCGCTTCGCGCATCGCTGCCACGTGACCAGGCGTCGCCAAACCGGTTCGATCACCGAACCCGAAGCTCGGTTCCAGACGTAGCGGTTGAACTTCGGGGTATAGTTTGCTGTTTGTCATCCGCAATCACTTCTCCACGAACAAGTCGCACGCAGTCCACCAAGTTGAGCTGCGCAAAATAATCAGTTGCCGGCCACCCTTGCTGCGGCAGTCCAGTAATGGATGGCGCGAATCGTTTGCAGTGCGGCTTCATTTGAACTCGGCAAGGGTAGGGCTTCTGCCGACAAATAGCCTTGGTATCCAATGTCGACCAAGGATCGCACAATCGGCCCGTAGGTCATGTGTCCCAAACCCGCAGCACGCCGATTGCTGTCAACGAAATGCACATGGCCAACATGCCGCCCCGCTTGGCGGAAGGCAGCGGCGATGTCGCACTCTTCAATGTTCATGTGGAACAAGTCGGCCAGCAAGCGAACGTTGTCCGTTTGCAGTGACTCGAGCAACACGACACCGTCGGCGAGAGTGTTGCACAGATTCGTTTCGTAACGGTTGAGTGGTTCATAAAGCAACGGCACGCCCCGCTCGCTTGCCGCTTGCCCCAGTACATCGAGTGCCGCGCGCAAGTAGTCGCGAGCTTGCGGCGCCGGCACTTCCGGAGTGGCTCGGCCTTGCATGGAACCGATGATCGCTGGTGCGCCGAACTCGGCGGCTGCGTTGATGATTGAGCGAATGAACGCGATGGCTTGTTCACGGACTGCGTTGTCGGCCGAGGTGAGTGTCAATTGGTGACGCACCCAGCCGGCACCCGTGCCTAGGGCGGCGAGCTGCAAATTTGAGGCGGCCAGCGCGCCGCGGAGTTGCTGGTGGTCGATCGCGTCGGGACTCGGCGGGAAAATCTCGATCGCGTCAAACCCCATCTCTTCCGCTTGTCGAATGGAAGCGATTAGGTCATCCCAAAAGACAAATGGACCGCCGCGAGCTTCTGCGACAAGGCTGATCGTGACACATGATTTCATCGATTAATATTCCTGAGTGCGACGCGTCGACGGTAGTTCGGACATTGTCAACATCTTACAGAGACGCCGAAAGTTACCAAGGGTCGTTTGCATCGCTAAAACCGACGCTAATGCGTTGCGGCGAACTGTGTACGACGTCCTTTCGGTCTTTGACAGTGCGCTAGGGTATTTCGACAATCGCCTTGATCACGCCGTTTTCTGGTCGGATCAAATCCTCAAATCCGTCGACAACTTCTTGCGGATTCGTGCGATGCGTGATCCAAGGTTTCGTATCGATTTGCTTGTCTTCGATCAGTTTGATGATGCGTGCAAAGTCGCGCGGCAAGGCATTCCGGGAAGCCAGCAACGTGATCTCGGGCGCGTGCAACTGCGGATGACGAAAAGCAATCTCGTCGGTGACGATGCCAACGTATACCAGTTTGCCCGTGTGTTCGACGAAGCGGAAGGCGTTCTGCATCGAATGTTTGTTGCCGGTGGCATCGATCACAATCGTCGGTCGATAACCGCCGGTGATCGTACGCAGCTCCGCCAAAGCCGATTCGTCATCCCGATATTCGACCGTATGTTTCACGCCCATCTGCGTTGTGCAAAACTCAAGTCGACGAGCGTTGGTGTCCATCACAATCAACTCGACGCCGGCCAGCTTCGCGAACTCAACGACCGACAGACCAATCGGTCCGGCCCCGATGACCATTAAAAACTCGCCCGGTTCGGCCACTGACCGATCCACGGCGTGACAGCCAATCGCCAGCGTTTCGACAAGCGCCAACTGTTCCATCGGCAGCGATGCAGAGATGTGCAACTTTCGCGCGGGAACGATGAAGTATGGACGCATACCGCCGTCAGTATGGACGCCCAGCACTTGCAGGTCGTTGCAGCAGTTGGGACGACCGCGTCGACTGGCAAAGCTCTCCGGATTGTTGATGTAGGGTTCGACGGCACAACGATCGCCCGCCTGCACGTTCGTAACGCCGTCACCGACGGCGACAACCTCGACGCCCAATTCGTGTCCAGGAATGCGCGGGTAGCTGTAGAACGGGAACTTGCCTAGATAGCCGGAAATGTCGGTCCCGCAGATGCCCACGCGGTGGACGCGTACCAACGCTTCGCCAGGACCAGGTGCGGCCGGTTCGTCAATCTCGTGCAACGCAAATTGGCGCGGTTGTTCTAGAACGACAGCCTGCATATCGTTGGCTCCCTGACCGACGCCCGACGGAGAACTGTGCCAGCTTCTGCCGCCACCAACCCGTTGACCTCCACCGCGTACGATCAAACCGGCGATTATGGACTGCTGAGCGCGGCCCGACAAGGGTGCGACCACCTTTGGAGTGCGATCGTGCCGCGATTGCCTTTCGCGATCGTCAGTCGCGGCGCATAATCGAGCGAACTAGACGCTGCGAAGTTCGCCGAAAGGCGTTAGCCGCGGTTCTCGGCGCTGGAGAATCTTGGACGGAGTAGAACCGACGCTAACGCATTGCTGCGAACTCGTTGATTTCGAATTTCGGAATGCGACACAGACGCCAGGTTGGAAACTTCAACCGTCATCATTCAGCAATCATCATTTAGAACTCGCAACAACATGGACTTGTCGCAACACTGGCAGCTCAACCCAGCCATCGATTTTCTTAATCACGGTTCTTTTGGAGCGACACCCACCGTGGTGCTGGCCGAACAGCGCCGCTGGCAAGATGCGCTCGAGTCCGATCCGATCCGTTTTCTCGCGCCGGAACGCGAGCTTGAGCCCAAGCTGGATGCCGTACGACAGACGCTCGCTGAATTGATCGGCGCACCGGCGCACGATCTTGCCTTTGTCCGCAATGCGACTGACGGAGTAAATGCCGTGTTCCGCTCGTTGCCATTGCAGTCAGGCGACGAGATCATTGTGACAAACCATGGCTACAACGCCTGCATCAATGCCGCTCGATTCGCGGCGGAGCGTTGGGGTGCCACGATCCGCACGGTGCAACTGCCGTTTCCCATTGATGCGTCGCAACAGGTTGTCGACTTAGTCGATGCCGCCTTCACGGACCGTTCGCGAATCTTGTTGATCGATCATGTGACGAGTCCGACCGGTTTGGTGTTGCCAGTGGACGAGATTATTCGCCGAGCACATGCGCGGGGCGTGCGTGTGATGGTCGATGGCGCCCACGCTCCCGGCATGTTGCCGCTCAACCTTCAACAACTGCAGCCCGACTATTACACCTCGAACAATCACAAGTGGCTCTGCGCACCCAAGGTCTCAGGCTTTCTCTACGTGCGCCCCGAGTGGCAGGAAGAAGTCCGTCCGACGGTGATCAGTCACGCGGCGAATCGCGCACGACCGGGACGTTCGCGCTTCTTGGCCGAATTCGATTGGACGGGCACGTTTGACCCGACGCCACTGCTGGCTTTGCCGACGTCGATCCACTTTCTCAGTAACCTGTATCCGGGCGGCCTTGCGGAGCATCTGCAGCGGAATCACCAACTGCTGCTGGAAGCTAGAAACGTTCTCTGCTCAGCGCTCAAGATTTCGCCACCGGCGCCGGACGAGATGCTCGGCACATTGGCGACGATTCCACTTCACGACGTTTCCGATCCGGAAGCGTATGGTGCGTGGCTCTATCGAGAACATCGTTTTGAGTTGCCCGTCTTCACTTGTCCGGGTGCGTCAGGCATGAGCGTACTGCGAATCGCGGTGCAGGCCTACAATCGGCTCGAGCAAATTGAACGTTTGGCTCGAGTCGTGAGTTTGCGAAGCTAGATGTGAGTTCTGGATTTCGGGTCGTTTGAATTGGCCCTTCTGACCGATTTCATGACGTCAAACCGTTCTCAATGCCAACAAAGACAAAATCTCAGCACCTCGGTTCTCGGGCATGCGTAAAAACTCACCGCCGCTACGCGATGCAGACCAAACGACGGGTGCGTGATTTCCCACTTACACTTACACTTACACTTACACTTACACTTACACTTACACTTACACTTACACGAGCACGAGCACGAGCACGAGCACGAGCGATTCTGCAATCCATCGTTCAGAACAGGCGATTGAAGCCATTTAGCGCCGCAACTCGGTAGGCTTCCGCCATGGTCGGGTAGTTGAACGTCGTATTGATGAAGTACATCAGGCTATTGCCGGGCGATGGCTGCGCCATGATGGCTTGGCCAATGTGAATGATCTCGGCCGCGTTCGCCCCAAAACAGTGGATCCCCAAGATTTCCAGCGTCTCGCGATGAAATAGAATCTTTAACATGCCCGCACCGCGCCCTGTGATTTGAGCGCGGGCCAGACTCTTGAACTGCGCATTGCCAACTTCGTAAGGCACATTCGAGGCGGTTAATTCTCGTTCGGACTTGCCGACCGAGCTAATCTCAGGACTCGTATAGATGCCCGTTGGGATCTCGCCGATCGCGCGACAATCGCTATCTCGATCGCACACGTGGCCCGCAGCGACGCGTCCCTGTGTGTAGGCCGCGCTGGCCAATGACGGAAAGCCGATCACATCGCCGACCGCGTAGACATTGGGGATCTCCGTTTGAAACACATCGTTGACGGTCAGATAACCGCGTGATGACGGCGCGAGCCCAATGGCCTCCAAGTTCAATCGGTCGGTATTACCCACTCGGCCATTGGCCCATAGCAAAATGTCCGACTTGAGCTGCTTGCCACTCTTGAGCGAGATAACGACACCGTCATCGTGCCCTTCAATTCGGTCCAGCACTTCGCGATGACGAATGACGATACCGAGATCGCGCAAATGGTAACTGAGCGCATCAATGATCTCATCGTCCAAAAATTCGAGCAGCTTGTCGCGCGTGTTGATCAGATTGACCTTGATCCCCAAGTTGCGGAACATTGATGCGTATTCGCAACCGATGACTCCTGCACCGTAAATCGTGATCGACTTCGGTGTCCGATCAAGTGACAGGATCCTATCGCTGTCGAAAATTCGCGGGTGATTAAAATCGACTTCAGCCGGCCGATAGGGACGTGATC
>JAGQPK010000163.1 GCA_020426755.1 Planctomycetales bacterium | reverse complement strand
GGCTCTTCGTACTGCGACATCGCCGCAGTCGGGCGAGGAGCATTGGCCGGCGGCAGTCCAGGCAACTCGTCCAGTGTGTCCGTGTCATCGGCTTCGCTGGTTTCGGCAACGTCACCGCGAAATGGATTTCGTCGACGCGTATCGGCACCGCCATTGGCATCCGACGCTTGGCCCTGAAGCGGCGGTAACTCCAGCGCCGCCGGCTCATCGTCCTGCGCGAACCGATTATCACTTTCGTAGGTGTCTTCGAGCGGCTCATCGGCATACGTATCCGTCGGAGCAAACTCCGTATCGTCTGCCGGTTCGTTCCAACCCACCTGTTCGTATGTCGCGTCGGTTGCTTCGTCTTCCAAAGCATCGGCTGGTGGTAAGGAAATATCGGTCGACAGTGGAATCGGATGCGACTCCGCGAACGCCGCATTGCTATCCGTCAGCGGCGGTTCGTACTGTCCTCCCTCACGTTGTGCTTGGGCAATGGCAATCGCTCCGAAGATAACGACCGCGGTCAACGCCACAAGCCGTGAATAGATCCGCTTGATGGAAGTCTTGAGTTCTTTCATTTTTCCAGCCAGCATGGAACAGTCACTCTTGCTAACGGTAACAAAGTAGCCGACAGAGATCGCTTCCTTGCGATCTAGACGAAACAGAATCGGCGGATGGCGGGTGGTACCAAATCCGGTCGTCGTGGAAAAGATCAGTTTTTCGGCATTCGCATTTGCTGGGTAATGCGCGTTGCCAATTGCGAGTCACGGTTTCTTTTTGCTTTGAACGACGCACATGCGCGGCCGCGTACTATCGACGAGCGGACTTATTGGCTGAGACGCAGCACTAGTGGGCTATAGATATATGAGGTCGTGCACCCCATTCTTCGCTAGACGGTCCCCACCATGAAACACACGCAAATCATTCCCCTTCTTCAATACCCGCTAGTCGCCTCGCTAGCAGTTATTGGTGCACTCGCCATCGTCTATCCGACCTACTGGAATAAACTCACCGCGAAAACGACCGAACAAGTCTACGTACCCGCTTGGACAGAAGAAGAGCGCATGCAGGCGCGCGAGATCGCGATGGCGAATGCCTCGGTGCCTGCCGTCGACCTTGAACGCGTCAACGTCGGACAACAATTGAACGTCGATGAGATGATTCAATCACTTTCCCAGGAGCCGGTTGACACTCAAACAGCAGACAACGCAATGGAAAGTTTGCCTGACGGCGGAGTGATCACCGATACGTTGAGCCACACGTTTGATCGCTGGTCGATGTTGATCATTGAACGCAAGGCTGCAACATGTCCTGAGGGCCTCGAGCTTCAGCGTCCCGTCGCGTGGATCGCCGCACGCTTGGCGAATTATGCGACGCTAGTAACTGACAACAGCACGACAACATCCGAGAGCATTCCCGACGAGAGCGACAGCGAGACCACAACGGTTTCAGTCACGACGCAGAACGAATCGGTTCAAATCGTCAACGCCAACCTCAGCTCACCCGTTTCCTTTGTGATGGACGGCAAAGTCGTGACGTTGAAACCGGGCGATTCGATCCCGGCGACAGTGGGATCCGTCGTGAAATTCGATCGGGGAGGCGGCTTTGGAGTAGCTGCGGAAACGCTAACCAGCGGCGAGCATCGCTTCGATATGACGCCAGAGCATGGCTGGAAAATCAGTACGGTCCCCGCGACGAAGTGACCGATTCGTCGCGAAGACCGCCCTTACTGATCTCATCTACAGATCACACAGCCAAGTGCTCGTGCTACTTGCCGTTGAGCTGACGTAGCAATCGCGTCGTGCCTGCACTGCCACGGAACGCTGCCGATCGAAACGGCGAATTCACCGCAGGCTCCGGTGGCTTGGCCTTCGCCTGTCGATTCTTCGCCTTCGGACGCCACGAGGTATCAAGCGGCACGCTGTGATCAATCTCCGGCGACGGAGGATCATTTGGTAACACATTCAGCGGCACGGGTGGCTGAAAGTCCGACTGAGGTGCGTCTTCCAGCGTCGGCGTGGGCGCGGCCGACGGAATCGTCGTCGTGTCCGGCAGCGGATTGGACGGGATGTCGATCGAGTTGGAGGGAATCTCGACGTCATCCGGCTCCGGTGGCAACGGCTGTCCAATGCTCTGGGCAGGCTGCACCACACTGCGCGTCGGCGGCGTTGGGTCAGAAGGATGGACGCTCGGTGCAACCGACGAATCCGGTTCCACCTTCTCCGGTGCCTGAGGCGCAACTGGCGGCGCTACCTGCGGAGCTGGCGGCTGCGAGTGCGGCAAGCTCTGGCCCACGGCTGAACCCGCCGATTGACATGATCCGGTCCCACAAGCGCTCGCATCACAGTACTCATGCGCACAATGCCCGCGGTCAGCGAGTCGCAGGCCGAGCTGGTTGTAGCAACCGGCCTGCCGCGGCGAACGCACATGTCGCTGAGGACGCTCACTGCAATAGTTCGCCCACAGCTCAAGGCAGTAGTTGTCGCAGTTACCGCCTTGGAAGAGCGGTTCGCAAGAGGTGTCCGCGTAGGCGCCATACTCCACGCCGCCGTGATAGCCCGTCAGCGTAATGTGGGCAGGCTCAACCGGCGCGATCGGCTCGAGTGCCGACGCCACGGCTGGCGATACCAATGAGCCCAACGTTAAGCTCAGTAATCCAAGGATCTTGCGTGGGCGATCCTTCCTGGGATGACCATCCGTTGTCATCGAGTATCTCCTTCACTGCTATTAGCTAGCAGATGATGCTGTCTTGATTGGCACACTGGCAACACTATCACTTTCGGCAGCCAGACGCGAAAATTTACAGTCTGTACTCGCGTGGGCATACAGACGCATCCATCACTACCATGCACAGCAACCACGCATTCGACTCCACTAATACATGCGATAGCCGCACATTGTCGTGAGTTCGCCGTAGCTGGCATGTAGTTCGACGTGAACGTCGGCTCTGCCTTGGACAGAAACTTCAGCCGCAGCGAGAACCGCGGCTGGCGCTTTTCGGCGCACGAACACGCGTCATGTGAATTCGCATTTACCGCCTTGCGGCGAACTCGCGCGCGTCGTTAGGAGAACTGAAAAGCGATCACGCGTTTTTACGAACTCGCCGCGTCTGTCGATTGCGGTTGTTCGGCTTGTTGAACGGGCGGCGGAGTTTCGATCTGCTTGCCGTCCGTGATACTTTGTCCCACGCGGACGCGCGTACGTGCATCGCCGGCGACGATTTCGACATGATTGTCAGCGATCAGATCGATTGTGCCCGTAATTGTACCGACGTTAAGGCTGTCACCGACGCGCAGCTTTAATAGATCGCCGCGTGTGCGAACGTTGAACCAGGCGCGCCATTCTCCACCTGACGCGAGTGTGCCGACCAAGAAGGTCTGCGAAGCATCGTCAAAACCAGGAGCTCGCTCTGCAGCCACCACTGGCGGCGGCTCGACTACGTTTACTTTGAACTTACGGGTCTCGGTTCGGGATGGACTACCGTTATCGGTAACCGCCAATTCGATCTCATACTCGCCGTTCTCCTTCGGACTCCAACGCACCTCCGCTTCGGTCTGCGATCGCTTTACCACTTCCGCGCCATCCGGCGGCGTGCCCGGCAGACTGAATTCGAGCGTATCCCAGGGATCGGGATCGCTAGCCGTCGCGACGACAGTGAGGGTCGAGCCGCGGAAGACCGTTTGTTGAGCGATCTCGTCCAACTTCGGCGCCTCGTTGGCAGGAAAGAAGAAACTGCGGTCGACGACAACCTGTCGGAGCAGATCTAATTCAGGCCGGTTCACCCGTTCGCTGGCCACGTCGCCAATCTGTTTGCGCTGGCATCCCTGCAAGCTGAGCGCTTCAATTGTCATCGAGGCCTTCAACATTCGCGAACCGGCATTGGGAGGTGACACGGTCAACTGCTGGATGCGGTGCAGATCGCCGACAGCGTAGAATTCGCTCAGGAACGTCGTAAGTTGGTCGAGCGTTCCGAATACTTCGACGGTGTAGCGCAGGGTCTGAAACGTACCTGGCTTGCCGCGCGTATCGGCGACACCGACCGACGGCGATTGAAAGCCAATGCGGGCGACGAGATCCAACAGCCACGCGTTATAGAACGCGTTGGCATCTTCGCGCGTTTCGGGCAATGCGCGAAGTTTCAGGTCGGCCAACTTCTTGGTTGCCTTGGAACCTTCACGCTGCTTGCGATTCTGTTCGTTCAGCAGTTGCTGCTGCTTGGCAATGTTGTCATGCTTGGTCGCAAGTTGCGTACTGACGTGGCTCCACACGATCCATCCTACGATTGCAACCGCAACCGTACCGACCGTTGTAGCAATGAGTCGTTCTTTCGAATTCATCTGAGAAATCTCTGCGAGTCTAGGCGGGTCGGATCTATTCAGCGTTGCTGCGTCGTGAAGGTCGGCGCCGCGTAGACGGTGCTTTCACAGGTTGAACGTTGTTGGCAATGGTGATTGTTTCCTTGAAGCCCCAAGGATAGATGCGTTCCTTTTCGTCGAAGTCGCCACCCGACCCCTCCACGCGACGCTGCTCGCCACGCAGTCCTTGGTTAATCTGGCCGATCGTGCCTTGTTGATCCGCAATGCCATCCATGACGATCTGCCCATCACCGTTGGGCAGAACGGTTGCCTGCCAACGCGTTACTCTGACTTTCTCCGCCGTCGGCAGATTCTGCGAGATGTCGTGCAATTCGGCGAGCCAGTTCACATCGCTGGCAATCCACTGTTCGATTGACTGCACCTCTAGCACGCGAGCTTCAGCGGCTTCGACCAGCTTCTTCTGTTGAACGACTTTGCCTTGCAGCACGCGGGCTTGATGATCGAGTTGTCCCATGTGCCAAAAGTAAAAGCCGACCAACCCAGCGGCAGTTGCCAGGCCGGTCGCCAGCGCCCCCGTGATGGCATTGCGGTTCGATTTGGGAGCGGCCTTCTTGCGCGGATTGCCAAAGTCAATCAACTCAGGCTGCGTAATCGTGCTTGATACGAGCACGCCAATTGCGGCGGCGAACTGTCGCGAATTTGGCACATCGGCGACACGGTCCTTTGCCTGCAGCTGATTGACCGCATAGGGGTTCAGGACGCGCACAGGTAACTGCAATCGGGATGCGAGCTGCACACTCAGATCAGCGGTGCCATCTTCAGCCACACCAAACAACACGACACGTTCAACGTTATCGCCTTGCAATTGATTCTGCGACGCGACGATCGTGCGGCGAATTTCTTGATTGAGATAGGTCAGCCGATCGTAATGCTCGCCGCGAGGAACTTGCACCGTTCGAATTAGAATCGGAGTGCCGTCGCGTAACACGGACATCTCACATTCCGCATCCATTTCGTCGACGCACAACTCAACTTTGGGCCGCATCGAATCATCGAGCTGCCCGACGAGCAACGCCGTGGCTGTCGGACGCAAAACGAAAGAACGCGGCTTGAGGTCGTGCTCGCTAAGTAGCTGACGGTAGCCAGCAAGTTTGCGAGGCGAGATCACCGCGGCGAGCACCATCGTTTCATCGGTCGATCCGTGCAACGGCAAATAATCGATGGGCCAATCTTCCGACACCTCGGAGAACTCGCGCAACGCCTGCATGCGCACGATGTCCGGCATCTCGTCATCAGGAACTGGCGGCAGCGACATCAAACGCAGCTCGACGTCCGAACGTCGTACGGCCACACATGCTTCCGCGCCGCGGTATCGGTTATCTTGCAGCGTCGCGCCCAGCAATTCGCGCGCAGCCTGCCATTGAGCCTCTGTCGTCGCCGGCGATGGTTCGCCTGCGACTGCCGGAACGGAAATCGATTCGATGTGTTCGATCGACAAGCGATTGGCTTGCGAGTTGACTAACACCAACCGAATCTGATGTTGGTTCCAATCGAGGGCAAGTTGTTTTGGCATGGATGCAAGTCCAGGTAAAGTTGAGTGACGTCGATGGCGCGACGCTACGAGATTGAATCAGTATCCAGTCGCTCCGGTCAAATCGACGCCCAATGTTTCGCGCGCGTACCCGCGCCCGAGGTGTCCCATATCCTTCCAGGATAGTATCCGCGGCATTGCCGTTGTAGCGTCAAATATGACTTCCGCCCGCGAGGCGATCTCGCCTTCGTCAAAGTACCCAATGACTTGAGCGCGATACACGTCGCCGCCGGCGCAAATGTAAGGTATCAACAACTTCATGTCGTCGAGTGATACCAAGGCATGCGTCAGTAGCCAGGCCTCGGTTTGCAGGTCTTCTTGGAACTCGCTGTTGGCCATGTTCCGAGCCGAAATGATCGCGTCGACCAAGTCTTCGTTCATACCTGGAACGGCGAGGAGTACAGCGCGCGAAGCGCGGTTGATGTTGACGCGGCCCGGAATCGTCTGCGCCGGGTTCGAGGTGCAAAGATCCATTAACTTGGGCAGATAGATCAGCATCTCGGCCGGGCTGTCCGTGAACGGTGAGGTGAGTATGACCGTTCCCTCATTGTTCGCCAATTTGGCCTGCACCTTAGAGCCAATTAGATCGAACAACTGAGCGATCTGACCTTGCGGCGACTGAGTCAAATCGAGCGCCTGACCGCCAGCGGCCTCTTCGTTCTGTGGCGTCGCGTTCGGATCTGCGTTGTTGTTGTTGTTGTTGTTGGCGTTGTACGGTCCACTCTGGCGATAGGCCACGATGTACGTGGCCCAGCTCTCGTCGACGACTTCGGTCAAATCATCGTATAACGTCTGCAAGTCATCTCCGTTAACGTTGATCCGCGGCGAGCCATCGCTGGCGACATTCTTCTCCTGGCTGTATAGCGTTAGGTAGGCCGCCCAGCCGAGATCCATACTGCCCGTCGAATCTTCAAAATTGACGTTCAGCGGCAGCGATTGCTCTTGTACATCCAGCATGCCGTTTCGATTGACGTCCCGACCAAACAGCAAGTCGGGGGTCACGCCACGGACAAGCAGCAGTTCCTCGATCGTCTTGATTGGCCCATTCGCTGGCGAGTAAGGTGGCGAAAGGCTGGAGTAATAATCAATCTCGGCGCCGTATTCGCGCGGCGTGTCATCGGCATCCAGCCAATCCAAAATGGCATGCGCCACCTCAATCGTCATTCCCGGCAAGTCCATTAAAATGGCCTCACCAGTGGCGTCGGTAATGCCATTAGCAAGGGAACTGATGTCCGCATCGTCGGTGGATCCTGTCGTACCCGTCGATGAACCACTCGTCGTTCCAGTGCTACCCGTGTTGCTCGGATTCTGATTGGGAGTCGTGCCAGTCCCGGCGGGCGCTGCTCCCGTGTTCGTCGTGTCGCCGGTCGATGTGCCCCCCGTGGACGTGCCGCCGGCGGCGGGATCCGTGGTGGCGGCAGCAGCAGCATCCGTCACCTGGCTGGCATCATCCAACACACTGAGCAGATTGATGTTGAGCCGCTCGCTTTCGTCCTGCAAACCGAAGCGCAGGCCACCAAGCAGTCCCGTGTCATCAATCGCCGGCGACACAATCCCGAACCGCGCCCGACTGCGGGCCGCATCATGATCGACGACCAACTGCGCTTGAAACAACTGAGGGTTACTGTAGAGCCCCCCCAGTCCTTCACGCTCCGAGGGCAGAAGTTCCAGAATGTAGCGTGTGTTCGCGACGCCGGAATCCACGGACATTCGCGCTTGGAGCTGATGCCCTGCCATCACGGCGCTTTCGTTCTCAGTCACCATCAGCGAACTGAACGTGTAAGTCGACAGCGTGATCAATGCAACGACCACTAGCACCAAGACAAGTATGAAACCACGACGCTGACAACTGCGCTGCTGCGACTGACAGGAACCCGTCATTGCGATGCTCCTGTCGTGGAACTTGTAGTGTCAGTGGTCGACAAGGAGGCATCCTCCGTCGAGCTCAACGCTTCGGAGATGGGCAGGTAAACGACCATCCGGTACCAGTGCTCGGGGTCGTACGACAGGCCGTTCGCGCCAATCATTGCGTCGTCGTTAGCGGTCGACGAGCGATTTGAATTGAATTCGTCCTGTGTACCTAGAAACAGATTGATTTCGATGGCCAGCGGAATGCCTTCCATCTCCTGAGTATCCCACTCAGTCGTCCACTCGCTACCGTCGAAATAACTGAATTCAATATACGCAACTTCGGGGGCAATCAGTTCGCCACGTTGGTTCATCTGCGAATCATCGCCCGTATCGGTTGCGTATCTGACCTCCGCACGATCGTTGACGCGCCGCGCCAAGCCGGCAATTGGTGTGTCGGGTGGCAAGCCGATCGAACCGTTGACTCCATAGGAATCGGTCAACTGGTTGCGCCCGCCAAAACCGGTGTCAGTAGGAAGCTCGCCCACAGTCGGTGAACCACCGGCCAATGTCGCGTCAACCACGTAATAGCTGATCGTCTTGACGTCGCTCAGCATGCGCACCATGCCGGACTCGGCGTACTCGTCGATCACCGCGTACTCCTCGTACCGAGGCACGCGGCTCACATCGATCTGCAGTTCGTAGTTGGTTCCATAGATGCCTGGCGGCAGTACCGTGGAATCCGTCGTCGTCGCGGAAGATGTATCGTCGGTTGTCGCTGTGCTGGCCGCCGAGCTGCTGGCCGCCGAAGTATCTGTCGCACCGGTTGTTGCACCCGTCGCATTTGGATCGCCCAGGTCCGCCAAGTTCGCCGCGGCACTGGTTGCATTCTGTGCGGCCGCTTGGACCGCGGAAAAGTCAATGCTTCGATCGACAACGACACTCCGTAGATCGTCGGCGATCTGGCGAAGTATGGCGCGAGCGACCTGAGCTTCGTCGATCCGCGTCTTGCGAACGGTCAGCTGACGTAAATGAAAATCAATCGCGCTGGCCACCATCGTGACAATTACGGCAGTGAGTCCTACGACCAGAACGACTTCGAGCAACGAAAACGCCGCGCGACGATTCGCATCTCGCCAATCATCGCAGCGCAGCGGGCCACTCCGCAGTCGCGTCATTGCACACCTCCTGTCGTCGAACTACCCGACGCACTGGATCCCGATGTGCTCGAACTAGAGGTCGAGCTGGAGCTGCTCGATGACGTATCCTCGTCAGTCGGCACTTCCA
>JAGQPK010000162.1 GCA_020426755.1 Planctomycetales bacterium | reverse complement strand
GCTGCTCCCGCTTGCGGTTGCGACAGCGGTTGTGCCTCGGATCCGAGCTGTGGTTGCCCCGCTCCGTCATGCGGTAGCTGCAACAGCTGCGGCTGCGGCGGACTGTTAGGCCGTTTGTTTGCTAAGAAGTCCTGCTGCACCTCGGCTTGCGAAGCCAGCTGCGGTTGCCCGGCTCCGGCTTGCGGCTGCGACAGCGGCTGTGCAGCTCCGGGTTGCGACAGCGGTTGTGCTGCTCCGGCTTGCGGTTGCTCGAGCCCGGCTCCGGTGGTTTCCCCCGCCGCTCCGGTTGTGCAACCGGTTCCTGCTGAAGCTCCGGCTCCGGCTTCCGCTTCGGTCGATCCATCGGCCAAGGCGAATCGCCAACTGCGAGTTCGCAATGCAAGCCACGTGATTCGCTACGGCCGCTAATGCCAAGCCAGAGCGTCTAACGTAGACTCAATACGAAAGGGCCTGCAGCAATGCAGGCCCTTTTTTAATTCATGTCGAATCCGGTGCGTGGACGCAGTGAACCTGATCGAACCGAAACTAATCTCCGATGCAGTACAAGAACTTATCAGAGCGGATTAAGAGATGATTGCCATCGACTGCTGGACTGGCGTTAAACTGGCCGCCATCAGATAAGTGGTTGACTGACAGTTGCTTAAAGGTGGGATTCGCCGCCACGACGAATGTCGTCCCGTTCCGAGCTAGGTAGTAGATGCGCTCGCCGGCACGTAGCGCCGACGCGTAGACTTGGTCTGCACGCTCCAGACGCTGCTCGTAAAGTACGTCGCCCGATTTCGCGTCTGCACAGTAGGCGATGCCTCGTTGATCATTCATCCAATACAGATGCGGGCCGTACAACACCGGCGAAGATACGTTCGAGCCTTTGTTGCTGGTCCAGATCCGGTGGGTGTCTGTCACGTCACCCGATCCGCCACAGCGTACTGCGAGCGACGCGGTGCCTGATCGACCGCCGAGAAAATAAACCACTCCGTCGCGGGCAACCGCCGTTGGCACCATATACCAACTAATGTCGGTGTCGCAGTTCCACAACGCCTTTCCCGTGTCCGGTGCAAAGGCCAACACTTTGCCGTGAATCGCCACGATCAACTCGTCGCGGCCCGCTGACGACTTGACAATTAGCGGTGTGTTCCAGGCTTCACGAATGCCGCCCACGCGCCATCGCTCCTTGCCGGTATCACGATCGAGCGCCACCAGCGATTCGCTTTCGACGCTGGCGTTGATGAGCACGAGGTCTTTGTAGAGTACGGGTGACGCCGACGTGCCCCAACCGGACGTCTGTGAACCGACATCGGCTTGCCAAACTCGTTTGCCCTGATGATCGACAGCATGCACTCCCGATTTGCCGAAGTGTACATAGATCCGCTCCGCATCAGCGGCAGCAGTATTCGCGGCAAAGCCATGGTCCCGAATCTGTTCTTCCTCGGGCAACTTCGCCGGCACCGTGTATTGCCAAAGCTGTTTGCCGTCGTTCCGATCGAACGCCAGCAGGTGCCGTTTCAGATCGTCCAGAGATCCGCCCTGTTCGCCGGGAACGAAGTAGCCTGTGTAGCAAGTCAACAGAATCTGCTCGCCCCACACGCAAGGACTCGACGCACCCGCACCAGGCATTTTCGCTTTCCAGCGAATGTTCTGGGATTCGCTCCACTGCCACGGCAGATCCGCACGATCGGTGCTGCCCATCGCTTGGTCGCCGCGAAAGGCCGACCAAGCAGGTTCTGCGTGAGCGACGGCGCTGCCCAACAAGCTGATTAGAAACATCAAGTAGGACGCGACAGTGGCTACTCCACGTAGCCGGCCCGACGCGCGATCTCGGAGAACTTGCGGGCAACGATTAATCATCAGTTTACTACTGACCTCGTTTACGAATCCAAGGCAACATCGCCAATCCGCTCAAAGCCAGCAGCATGGCAGCAGGTTCCGGGACCGCCGCAACTGCCGGTCGCTGACCCTGTTCAAAGCCACCACCACTGAAGGCCGCGACAAAGTCGGAGCTATCGAATTCGCGATCACCGTTCCAATCGCCCGACGCCCATGTTGAATTGCCCGCGATGCCGTCTTCGTATTGGCCGGCGGTAAAGACGACCACGAAGTCGGACGAGTTGAACTCGCCGTCGAGGTTCGAATCGCCAACGTACGTCTTTGCCAAGCCCTCAATCCACACAAGTCGATCCGCATTGGTAACGCTGCCGTCGTTGTCTAAATCGAAGCCATTGACGGTGCCGTCGCGAACGGCGTCCGACAACAGGTCGATGTCGCCGGCATCCAGGCTGCCATTACCATTGAAGTCGCCCAAGATACCACCACCGCCACCGTGAGACTCGATCTGCAGACCACCCAGATAGAAGAATTGATCACCGTTCGTGTTGTTCGGACCAGCTTGAATGGTCAGCAGCAACGCACCTGAGGTGTCCGGCACCATATTACTGATGATCGCGACTTCGCTCTCATTATTGGCGACATCCAAGTAGACCGTTTCCTCAAACGCACCTTGCAGTTGATACTCGGTCTCGCGGTTATCGCTAACTCCTAACCGCCCGGCGGAAAACGTGAAGTCATAAAAGGTGTTGCCGGTCTTATCCAGGCCTTCAATCAAGTACTCAACCAGCGGCCGCGGTGCGCCTGCGTTGAAGTCACTGCTGTGTCCGAAGAGATTGTCTTGAGTCGTCGTATCCACAAACAAGTCACCCATGGGCGCAGCAGCACCGACCGGACCACTGCGATTGGGGCCCACTTCGTTGAATCCGGTCTCCGAAACAATCATCAGGCTGATGCCAGTGAGATTGCCGTCGATGTCAATCGCGTCCTCAACATCTTGCACGTTGTGGAAAACGTTATTGATGTCGCCGTCGGTGGGGAAGTCGTCACCGCCGAAATCGAACTGCAGCACGGCTGCGTGAGTGAGTACGGGCAGAGCCAGCAGCAACGTAAGCGAAAGGAGCACGCGTTTCATGGAAGTATCGCCTCAAGTAAAACAGAGATGCCGCCAGCGGCAGCTTAGAGAAGGCCAAGATTATCCAACAGTGACCGCGAAAAGGCAACTAGATTCGCCGCGCGCGTGCGCCACAGGAGATGGGAGTCGGTACTCACTGCGGCCGGATGCTCGATCACGGGACAAGACCGATGCTAAAGCGTTACGGCGGACTAGCTGCTGCTTAGTTTACTTAGCGCATAGCCGATCAAATCGCCACGGATTCGACTGAGCTCGGTTAGGGGGCAAAAGTCACCGCAGGATGCCGCGAGTTCATAGAGGCTGGGCGCTCGTCCGGTCAGCGGTATGCCGGCCGGAATCAGTCGTAAGCACTCGTCAATCGCCAGTCTCGCCTGGCCTAGTCGGGCCAGCAAATCGACGTACACCTCAATCGCGATTGTCGTGTCCTCGCGCGGATTCGCTTGCTCGGCACGCTCACGAAAATACCCCAGAGTCTCCTCGACCTCTTCTCCCAGTAACGCACGGAAATAACGCAGGCTGGCCGGATAGAGATCGTCGAAGGGTGGATCGCCCGGATACTGCAGCGTCGCGTCCAAATGCATGCCGTACTCAGCCAGCTCACTGGCCAACTGCTGGGATTCGACATCATCCACATCGCGCGCGAATCGCACCACCGACGCCAGATGCGTCGTATCAATGTGATACGTATGATCCGCGAACAGCCAGTCGTGCTCGGCAATCAATGACGAGACGTGGAATTCCGCCGGCACGAATCCGCCGGTTCGTTCCAAATGGGCACGCAGATTACCAATCAGCTCCGCATGTAGGTGTCGCACTAGCAACTTCGCGCCAATCGCCCGATCAGCACGCGGCTTTCCGTACATCACCGAGTCATAAGTGGTGATGGAGTTGCACGTCCCGTATTGCTCTAGCAACGCGGCGAAACCTCGCTCGTAATCCAAGCCTTCGTGCAGCCACAGCTCGAGGAATTCATCCAAGTTCTCGGCCGTCGGCGTCAACTCAGCAAGTTCATTGCGGACGAACTCCCGATCTCCCACCGCGCGCAGATAGTGCCAACTTTCGCGCACTCGGCCTGCTCGCAACAACCACGTACCCACTTCGCGACAAGCTTCGATCAAACCCTCATCGAGTTTGGTTCGCGTCGCTTCGGGCACGTGTTCGTCTGCTTGTACGGGCAGCAAGGGCAGGCCCAGCGAATGACGCAATCGGAGCTTCCGCGCCTCGAACCACTCATGATACTTGTGTGCTTCCTGCAACTGTGCAGCTAGACGATCGAGCATTGCGAGTGGCCCGTCGTTCGCGAGCGTCTTGTCTAGGTCGAGGAAGATTTCAGCGTCGGGCATGAGTAGAGCGAAAACCGAGTGGTGAGGAGAATGCTGCCTGCGAAGCCGTTAGTTTAACAGATCGCGTCTGCGAGGGCGCGGCCGCATATGGAGTGCGGACGCGCAGCATTTGGAGTGCGGCCGCGCAGCTGCCGCTTTTGAACGAAGCCATCCGGTTGGAACTGCCACTGATAAGCCAACACCAAATCGCGCCGGTCCAACACCAGACCACGTGGGCGTGGGGTGTGGCGATCATTTCGGGATGGTTGGCCATGGCAACGCTCAAGTTGCCGGGCAACCTAAATCATCTCATCTGGCCGGATTGTATCGTCTCAGCTCCGTCCAGCTTACGTGAAAAGCGATAGCTGCGCGATCGCACTCCAAAGGGCGCGGCCGCGCAGCATTTGGGGCGCGGCAGCACCTCAAATGGCCGGATGTATCTTCTCTGCTCCGAGCAGCTTACGTGAAAAGCAATCGCTGCCTGATCGCACTTCGAAAGTCGCGGCATCCTCGCCACTTGTGATGGCGGGGCGCCGCGCAGTACGATTGCGTCATGAATCAATCGAGCGGAAATCTCCAAGGACGTCGGGTAGTTGCCTTCGAAAGTCGCCGTGCGGACGATACCACACGGCTGATCGAGCGGTTTGGTGGACAGCCCTTTGTAAGTCCGTCGATGCGCGAAGTGCCGTTGCACTTCAGTGTCGACGTGGCGAACTTTGCCAATGAGTTGATCACGGGACAGATTGATCTCGCCATCTTCATGACGGGCGTCGGTGTCAGTCACTTGCTGACGATGGTCGACCGGCGGGTGGACCGACAGCGGTTCCTGGACAGTTTGTCCGACATTAAGACTCTGGTACGCGGTCCCAAACCGCTGGCGGCACTCCGCGAACTGGGAATTACGCCGAACTACATCGTGCCGGAGCCTAATACTTGGCGCGAGATTCTGGCCACACTGGACCAGCACGGCCCGCTCACGAACCAAAACGTCGCCATCCAAGAGTACGGTAAGACGAACGCGAGTCTAATCGCGGGGCTCGAAGCGCGTGGCGCGCGGGTGCTCAGCGTGTCCGTTTACCAATGGGATTTTCCCGAGGACATGGAGCCTTTGCGTGAGAACGTACGGCGCGTGGCAGCCGAAGAAGCCGATGTCGTCGTCTTCACGTCTGCTCAACAAGTCAACCATGTGTTGCAAGTTGCGGATGATTTAGAGTTACGTGTCGCGTTGCGGTCGGCGCTCCGCAAGACGGTCGTCGCTTCGGTGGGACCGACGACGAGTGAACGGTTGCGGCAGTGCGATGTGCCAGTCGATTTCGAACCATCTCATCCTAAGCTCGGCCATTTGATCAGCGAATTGGCCGGTCGATGTGACGATCTATTGCGTGCCAAGGCGGCCTTGCAACGCACCTGGAGCGAGATGCCTGCCAATATAATGTCACCCAATGCCAAGTGGTACGACAGTCCGTTCATGAAGGCGTGCCGCGGCGAGCCGACGGATGTGACGCCGATCTGGTTGATGCGCCAAGCCGGTCGTTACATGGCCGAATACCGGGCCGTGCGCGAAAAGGTCAGCTTTCTCGAACTCTGCAAGAATCCTCAGCTTTGCTCCGAAGTGATGATCACGGCCGTCAATCGCTTAGGAGTCGACGCTGCGATTATCTTTTCTGATCTGCTGCCGATTCTCGAACCGATGGGTCTCGATTTGGAATTCGCAGCCGGCGACGGGCCGGTGATTCACAATCCGATACGCGGGGCCGCGGATGTCGATCGCGTGCGCGAACTGGAAAGCATGGACTCGCTCGATTTCGTCGTCGAAACAGTCCGGCAAACTCGTGCCGACTTGCCTGAACACCTGCCGCTGATCGGATTTGCTGGCGCCCCGTTTACGTTGGCGAGTTACATGATCGAAGGCGGCTCGAGCCGCAACTATCTGCACACAAAAACGCTCATGTATCGCGATCCCGGGGCGTGGCGTGAATTGATGCACCGAATTGCCCGCGCGGTCGTCGTGTACTTGAATTCGCAGATCGCGGCCGGTGCGCAGTGCGTGCAACTGTTTGATTCTTGGGTTGGCTGCTTGTCACCGGCCGATTATCGACAGTACGTCCTGCCATTCGTACAACAGATTATTCAGCAGTTGGTTCCTGGCGTTCCTGTTATCAACTTTGCCACTGGCAATCCGGCACTGTTACCGCTATTGGCGGAAGGCGGTGGGCAGGTTATCGGAATTGACTGGCGGATCGAGTTGGATGACGCCTGGCACCGTGTTGGTACAGAACGCTCAGTCCAAGGGAATCTTGAGCCGTGCGTCTTGTTAGCGGATCGCGAGACGATCGAGCGACGCGCGCAGCGCGTGCTGGATCAAGCGGCCGGACGGCCCGGCCATATTTTCAATCTGGGTCACGGGATTCACAAAGAAACGCCCGTTGAAAACGCCATCGCGCTCATTGACTACGTGCACGAGGCCAGTCGCCGTTAGTGCTCACGATGCGCATTATCCGCTACCTGTGGGCTTCGCCGTACACTGCGCTGGGCTGTCTAGTCGGCGCCGCGGCCCTCGCGACTGGCGGCAGCGGCAAGCTGGTTGACGGCGTGTGGGAGTTTCACGGCGGCGCGGCAGTTCGCTTTCTTAATCGCTTACCTCTGCCTAATGTCGCCGCTATCACGTTGGGCCACTCGGTTATCGGTCGCACGGCGCAAGCTCTCGAAGACACGCGTAGTCACGAACGTGTGCACGTTCGGCAGTTCGAACGCTGGGGCTTCTTCATGGGGCCTGCGTATCTCGGCTGCTCCGTCGTGCTCTGGCTTAGCGGCCGTGATTACTATCGCGACAATCCATTTGAGCGAGAGGCCTACGCGAAACAGTAGGCGTTGTCATGGCCGGTCTGGGGAGACTGCGGTGATGCGTCGTGCCAAGGTGAAGTCATCGAGTTCGAGCGGCCATTTGGTGGAGGCATGTTGTACGTCACCCGTTAACACCCGCACTCTTTCGTGCAAGAACTGCTTCAGCTCTAGCGCGGAAACGACATCGTCGCGCACGATTGAGGCCGCGGGATCACTTGTTTTACTGGATATTCGAAATGCCTCCATCAATGCTTCCGTGAACGCGCCATTTTGCCATTCGTCGCGTTCCACACTCTTTTCACGATACTTCGACGACGCGAAAACGACGGCGCCAAAGCTGCTCCAGGGGTCACGGCCAATGATTTCTGCTCCTCCGGCTGCCGATCCATGACAAGAATCGATGAACAGGATGCGGCGGCAATGTGCTAACTCATTGGTCACCAAGTTGCCGATTTCAAGATGAGTCAAAGCGGTCGAACGCAATTGATCGAGATCCGATTCGTGAGTCGCTAAATAGAAATTGTGATCGTCGCGGATGCCATGTCCAGAATAGAAGATCAGCACGAGATCCTGGGCCGTCGGTTTGGCGTCAATTAATCCCTGGATCGCTTCCCGCACACTCGTGATACTCGCTTCTGCATTGGTCAGGCAGTGAGCGTGGACGGTGGTGTAGAGGGAAGTCGGTTGATTCTTCCAGATACTGACGAAATCCAAGGCATCGCGGTCGGCATACCGCAGGTCCTGCAATCGCGGATCGCGATAGTCGGCCACGCCGATCGCCAGCACAAACAGGCGACCGTCGTGCGCGGCAACCTCCGTCTTGTTTTCGGTGCGGGGCTGATAATAGATCTTCACCTGTTCGGTGCGACTCACCGCATAGTTGGTTTCCACCGTCGCAGACAGAGTATTCTCGCCAGGTTGAAGTGAGACCGATTGCGAGAACCCAATTCGCCCGTCCGTTGCTAGAGATTCATCCTGGTTGCCGACCACTTCAGATTCATATCCATTGACCTTGATGCGGATCTTCTGGATATCTGCCTCATTACTGCGAATGATGTCCGCCAACACCGAGATTTGTTGTACCGACGTCTGATCGCCGTCCTTCGGATAGACAAACTTGACAACCGGCGGAGCGAGTCGTTCCAAGCGGTTGGCTTGCCGTTGGTCGACGATGATCGGAGCCTGTTGGGAGGCTGCATTAACAATTTGCACCGCTGACTCTGGCGACTTCGTTTTCAGAATATTGTCGATCACTACCGGCTGATATAGTTCTTTACGAAACTGGTCCGCTTTGAAAAACTTCGCCGTCGAGTTGCGATCCTCGTTGACATGCCAGCCAATGAAATGATCGCCTGCAGGTGAAGCGTCGTAGTAGCCGTTCGGTGTCCACATCACCCATTCGTCTTCGACTGTCGGATCTCCTTCGATCAACAGCACGTTCAACAATGGCTCGACATGGGAGGCGCCCGGTTGTAGGGTAAATTGAGCCTGAAAGTCCCGACCGTCGCTGTGTCTTAGCTGCAACTCAACCGTTTCAAAAGGTTGGAAGGCTTCGCGGATCCACCGTTCCTGTGCTTCATAGAAGCTCTTCCCATCGAGCTTCATGATGGTGTCGCCAGAACGGATGCCGACGCGTTCGGATTCGGTACCGCTGGCAACCCCCAGGATCTGATTGCCGCGGAACTTGAAGTCCACGTCGCCAATCTGTTTGTCGATGTCGGCGAGACTCCATAGCCGAATCGTGCCGTCAATGGAGCTCGATGCGAGCATCTGCCCATCCGGTGATTGACTAATGGCGGTGACAAACGACTGATGGCCAAAGAAGCGTCTGCGCGTCACGAGCTTTCCATTCGGACGCAATTCGAATGCCGCCATTTGGCCCGATTCGCCGCCGACAACCAGCAGGGGGCCTCGGTCAGATTGCGACGTCGGGAAAAC
>JAGQPK010000161.1 GCA_020426755.1 Planctomycetales bacterium | reverse complement strand
GTATTGCGCCGCGTGATCTGGTGGCCATCGACGGGAGGGGGAACTGCCGCATGCAGGCCTCTGAGTACTGGCAATGTCGGTGCTATCAGAGATGTGTGGTACGAAGAGGGATACAGGGGGAGGGCGACAAGCAAGATCGGCAAATGCGCGCAATTCTCACTCGCTTAACTTACCAACCGCTGCGCTGCAAATCTTGTAACACGCGAGTGACGATGCGATTGATCTGATCATCATCTGGCAGGTCGGCGGCCCAGCCTTCTTCGGTCATCAATTGGTACAGTTGTTCCTTGAGTTGTGACAGGCTCTGTTGTTGTACGGACGATTGCGGTTGCCGGCCCGGTCCGGTATGAATTCCGCGAAGATTCAAGGCCACGCGAAAGCCCTCGGGAAACTCGGCCGAGTACAACATTGCGTCAAATAGGCGGAGCAAACGATACTGCAGATCGCGTGCTTCATCCAGTTTCTGATCGCGTGTCAGATCGTATAGTCGTCGCGTGACCTCGGGGACGATGCCGCTGGTCGCATTGGTTCCGCCGTCACAACCGATAATCAGCATCGGCAACAAGGCCGCTTCCCAACCGGTCAAGAAGCTGAAATCTGGCCGCTCGGGACGCACTGCCGAAATCATTCGCATCATATGCGGTACGTCGCCGCTGGAGTCTTTGATCGCGACCACGCGCGGACACTCGGCTGCCAATCGTTGGACTGTGGGGACGTCGATGGGCGATGCGAACATCGGGATATTGTAGAGCGTGATGTCGACCGGCGAGTGATCGGCGATCTCTTTGAAGTAGGCGTATACGCCTTCAGGGCTCAGCCGATAGTAGAACGGTGCCACGATTGCCACGGCGCGGACGTTGAGTCCCGCGTAGTACTCACAGGCGCGAATCGTTTCGCCCGTGTTCGCCTCGGCGGCCCCGGCCAGGATCGGCACGCGTCCGCGCGTCTGATCGGCCATGATTTCGACGATGCGGCGTCGTTCTTCCGCCGTGAATCGCACGAATTCGCCCGTCGACCCGTTTGGATAGAGCCCGTGGACACCGCGCTCAATCAACCAATCAACATAGCGACGCAATTCAGCTTCGTTGATGCGGCTTCGCTCGTCCAGCGGCACGATGTTTGGCGTGAAGATGCCTTGGATCCGATCGCTCATAGTCGTGTATATCTCCAGCGAACAGTCAGCAAGCAGTCGTTGAACAACTCTCGTCGCAATGTGTGTGACCGACCGACTGCGTTAGGTGGCGTGGGCCTGCCATTGCTTCGAAAAATTGACAGTTGGCAGCGTCTGGGCGGCTACAGTGAGTTTGTGTGTGTTGGTATGTGTGTTGTTAGTGAATGGCATCGACTGCGTCACCACTCAAATCGTATTCGTGACGGCTATCATAGCGATCTATCGCCAAACTGCCACACCGACTTGGACGCCGTTAAGCGGTCTTGCGTCCGAAGAAAATGAGCGGCAGCAGCAGGCACAGCGTTCCCAGGGGCAAGACGGCCCAGATTGGCCAGCCGAATCCGATCGGAATCGTGCCGCAGACGATCGAGATTGAACCGACGCACATCGCGTAGGGCAGTTGTGTCCACACATGTGACATGTGGTCGCAACCGCAAGCCTGCGACGACAAAATGGTTGTATCGGAAATGGGTGAGCAATGATCGCCAAAAATGGAACCTGCCAGCACGCTGCCAATCGTGGCAATCAGCGTCGGATCGTGCTGCCACTGTGCGGCAGCCAGGCCGGGTCGGGCACCGATTACGAGTTGAATGGCGATTGGCATCACGATCGCCATGGTGCCCCAACTGGTGCCGGTGGCGAACGAGACGCCGGCGGCTAAGAGGAAGATCCAAGTCGGCAACCATGCCGCCAGACGAGACGGGGCACTGGCGTTCGCATCTGCGTCGGTGCTCGCAAAAAACGTTGTGAGGTAGTCGCCGGTGTACAATCGGTAGTCGCGCGCCGCGTAGGGCGCTGCCGGGTTCGGCGGAGGGCGTCGATCGAGCGGTTCTCCGCCGGTTAAGGATGATAGCGCCGAGGCAAACCAGAGTACGGCGATCGCTGGCAACATTTGGCGAGCCCCACCGTTGATCGCCTCCTCGATCTGCAACCAACTCAGCCGCCGCTCTCGAATCGTGAGCAGCAGGGCGGCCACGAAACCCGCGAAGGCTCCCCACAGGAGCGAGTAATAGGAGTTCGCGTTGCCGAAGATGTCGAGCCAAGTTGGATTCGGTTGCGCGGGGCTGATGGCCGCATCACGCCCCGTTTGATAGAGCAAAGCCAACACGGTCCCGACCGTGATCAGCACCGGCACGACGGCATTCCACCAGGCGGACGGTTGCACCTCATCCAGCGTCAAGGCCGTCGGTGAGTTTGTGGCGCGCGGCGGATCAGACTGAACGCACTGTTCGGCTGCGAACATGGGCCCGAAGTCCCGCAGCGTGAGCGACACGAGCAGTACGAACACGAGAGTCCACAGCGGATAGAAACGATAGGCGAGACTCTGCACAAACAGTTGGAATGCGGACAGGGGTTCGCCCGTGATCTGTACCGCGTCGAGCCCACTCTGTACGAAGTCGATTTCGCCGGCGACCCAGGTGGAAATAAGTGCCAGGCCCGCGACGGGGGCGGCCGTCGAGTCGACCAGATAAGCCAACTTTTCTCGACTGATCCGCAGCTTGCGACACAAGGGCTGCAGCGTGCTGCCTAACAACAGTGTGTTGGCGTAGTCATCAAAGAACACCAGCATTCCAAGCAACCACGTCGCGACTTGTCCCCGTCGCCGGTTGTTGGCCCAGCGCGCGACGATCTGCACGAGGCCGCTCATGCCGCCGCCACGCTCCATCAGTCCAACCATCGCACCCATCAGCAGCGTGAACCCGAAGACTCGCAATCGATCTTCATTGACCAGCGATGTCCATAAGTGTGTCTCGAGTGTGTCACCGATCGCCCGCCAAGGATTGCCGCCGCACGTAATGAGTGCCCCTGCGAAGATGCCCAACGTCAGCGACAGGATCACGCGCCGCGTTGCGATTGCCAGGAGGATTGCAATCAGCGAGGGCAGTACACTTAACGCACCGAAGGGATGATCATTCATCGTGTGGAGCCGTTCCCGACGCCTCGTGGCCCGTCCTTGATCTGGCGGCAACCGCGTTACCACTCTCCGTATTCATAGACGCCTGCGTCTGGCTCGCAGCGTCCCGTTGGAGACGCCGCGCCAACAACAAAAAAGATTGCGGCGTCCGACAGGCAGAATAAACAGGCATGCTGTCTGACCCTCGCGACCACTCAGTCGCCGCTGCCAATATCCTGTGTCCAGCTCGACGCCCCGCTTCTTGATCTCCAACGGGCCGACACCGTGCGCTGTTAGCATTCGCTTGACGTTTTTCTCACGCCACGCACACTGGTCGATTAGCTCGAAGGTTTGATGCCATGGCGACGTCAGTGGTTGGCTACCGGATAGATAGCCTCCGCCGGGAGTCAGCGCATCGAGATCAAATTGCTGGGCCAACGTCCCGGCCAAGCCGGCCGCTAGGACGGGCGCGGCCGGTTCGCAGAGATACGGTCCCACGTGGTCGGTCAGTCGCAGCGGCGGCGCATCGTTGCCGACCAGCGTGGCAGCCCTACCGTCCTGCTGCAACACCGTCGCAGTGCGTCGACCGGGACGATCAGTGAGTGGCCCGAACCAACTGACAAGCTGTTGACACGCGCGCGAATGGCCGATCCACTCCAATTCGGCGTCGGCAAAAAAGGCGTCCTGAGTATCGGTGGCGGGGGCGAGCTTGATTGCTAGTCCACCGGGATGAGTCCGCCACTCAGAGCGCTGAGTCAGGTCGGGCTCGTGCTGCGCAAGTTGGACTGATCGACGACCGCCAGGGCGGCGATCTGGATCAATGTGTATGGCGGCATCCGGGGCGATGTCAATCGAGTAGGCGTCACCGATTTGGGCTGACGCTTGCGACAGACCGAGCGTCCGGCAATTGATCTCAGCCAACAACGCCAACAACGGATCCGCGTCGATGCCCATCGCTGGGCCACGGGCTCCCAGACCAAGCAGATCTCCGCCCAGGCCGCAGCACAGATCGATGACGGTTCGCGCAGCAAAACGAGTTGCCTTGTAAGTTGCGATTCGACTGTCGGTCGCCTGCTGCAGCGACTTCGCTGTGTAGAACAGTTCGTCCGCATGTTGAAAACGTTGCGCCGCCCGCCGCCGTAGCTCAAGTTGCTCCGCGACCAACGTCGCTCGCGTGCTGGACAAGCCGGACTTGCGCAGGTTTGTTTCGCTGCTCAATCGCGCATCCGTACGCACTCGCACCAGCCAGTCGCGCCCTGTGTCGCTCACAAGCCAGTGATAATCGTCAAGCGTCTGCATGGGATAGAAATGGGTTGGCAAGTGACGGATCGTGAGACGCACGTACCTGTTGTTGCGAAGTGGCTCCCCATTGTAAGCGTTGACGTCCCCAGCGGCGATCCGGTGGATACGACAGATCGGACAGTTCCGACTAAGCTGACTGAGCCAACTGATTGCGACAAATCTCTAGCGACAGCCGATGCGATGCCGATCGCCAATCTGATGGAAGCGGTTGGCACGACACCGCGACTTGGGAAGGAATGCGGATGCCTGGGCGAAATTTGTTGTTTATCGGCCTGTTGATCGTGGCGGTGGCGGGACCCTATCTGGTCAGCGAAGGTGGGCTGTTGAAAACGCCAGCGGATGGCGGCCAACCGGGAGCACCGTTTTGGAAACGCTGGTGGGGCGCTGCCACGCCGGCGACGGAAACGCAGCCCGTCGCGACATTAACGCCGCCACCGGGTGCGATTCATGACGCGCCCGAAAATGCGCTTGGCGGAGCTCCTTTGCCGACGGTGGTCGCAGCACATCGGCTACCGCTACCCGGGCGGCCGGTCGCCGCTAAACAACTTGCCGGACCGGCAGGCATTACGCTCGCCGAGGCCTTGCGGTTTGACGTTTCGCCGAACTGGGTAATTCAAAACTGGCCCCGCGTGACGACGCAGGTGTCGGACGTCGACTATCGGGGCATGCGCGTGCCACTGGTGACAGGCACCGACCCGGATGATGTGGCCGGATCGCTGACTTACTTTTTTAACGCGCAAGGCATCGCCGAACGAATTACTTTTGTCGGTACCACCGGTGACTTCGAGCCGACCGGCATGTATTTACAGCAACTGTTCGGCATGCAACGCTACGCCACCACCGGTCCCGGCATTTTCTTGGCCTTCGCCGGAAACCAGCCCGCCTCGATCATGTATGTGGAAGACCCGGGCGTGCAAAGCGATACCCATCCACGCAATCGGTATCGGATTGAGATTGAGCTGAACGCGCCTCGAGCAGGCGTAGCGCTCAGCCAGCCCTGGCTTGATCGCCTCCGCCGCATGCGCGATGCAAAGGCGCTCTAATTGCTGCGGACTCAGTTCGCTGTGACGTGCTAGACGTCGTTCTCGCCGGGGATGGAGAATCAGCGTCAGGACAGGACTTGGCCCAAAACCGGTCAGCGATTTCGCTCTCTGGGCGAAACCAGGCCCAGCACGTTGCCCACGTAGGGGGAGGTTCATCGCGTAGCGAAAATTGCCGGTAGGCCAGCGGTTTATCGCTGGTTAGGATGGCACCAAGTCACGCATCTCGCGAAGCAACACGTACGAAAAGCTCGCCTCACAGCACACGCGATAGCGAAAGTTCGCCGAAAGGCGCCAGTCGCGGTTCTCGGCATGGGATGAAGCAGCGCCTGGGCACGAACTGACGCAAACGCGCAGGGGCGAACTAGAAACTACGAGAACTTCCCTTGGACACGACAATTGAGATTTCTCTCGGAGCCGGACCCGCCGCCAGTTGGTGGCGCAATCAACTCGGGCTGAATATCGCGACGCTCGACGACGACACTGTCTGGGTAACGGCACTGCGCAATGGCGTGACTCGCGCGGTGGCTGGCGCACAACCTCGTTCCGGCGAACATTGGCAAGTGCTGCCCGTAGCACAAGCTTCGCCGCCCGATGGCGAACTAGCCATCGCGGTGTTGCGGCAACTCGATGCCCATCTCACCTCCCACCATCAGCGCGGCGTCGCCCGATTGCTGCTACCTGTCGAATCAGACGCGCCGCTCGCTGGTCCGCTGCGGCAAGGCTTAGGTGGCCTTGGTTTCGACTTGGCAACTCGTGTCGCTTTCGTCAGCCCGCCAATACCGACGTCGACTGCTCAGCGGGATGACGACTCCGAGGGGCAACCGTCCGCTGAACCGCGCGTCCGGCTGCGACCCGTTGGTGACTTGCAAGATTATGCCACTCGCTCAGAATTCGAAACTCTGTTCACTGCCACCCTTGTCGACTGTCAGGGAGCATTGGGGTGCGGCGAGCAATCTGCTGCCCAGACACTCGCGGACTTTTCGGCCGATAGTCGCAATGACACCTCTCATTGGTACTGGGTGGAAGTTGGGGTGCAGCGCGCCGGATGCGTCCTTCTAGCGCCAGGAGACGGTTGCGATGGAGCGCTAAGTCTGCTGTACTTTGGTGTGAATGCAGGGTGTCGGGGCAGGTCGGCTGGAGTTGGTGTTTTGGGTGTGGTGAGTAGCTTGCGTGCGGTGCGTCGAGTGGGTGTGTTTGCGGCGGTAGACTTGGCGAATCTGCCTGCCTGGAGAAGCTACGTAGCGGCGGGTTGGCATGAGATATTTCGTCGTGACTTGTGGTGGAAGCGGTGGTAGCTAGCATGCCGGCGGGAATCTCTCAAAGGCGCCTATTTCTGCGGGAAAACAACTAGTTGGCGTTCAAAATGATCGACAATCATCGAACGGTTATCCACGGTCATTTGTAAGCGGAGCAATGAGCGAACGTCTGCGGTCGATGCACGTTTTGCCGAAGATTGTCGCCGTTCCTTCATCGTTTTTTTAAATCCCAATCCAAGGTCGTAGCGATGGTTTGACAGCACTCGACTCGAAAGTAAAATCGGTCACTCGGACGTAAGCAACCAGATGGCTACCGGGTCGTTCCATGCGGGAAGCGGCGCGGTTCTGGGCCATCATCAGGTCTTCAAGCAACGGGCGTGATTTTTCCTGAGTGCAACGAACTGCGCTCACAGTGCGCGCCCATGAAGGAAACGCAGGAAGTGATATACCGCGATACGGACATCGTGTCTAAGGTCGTCGCACAACTCGAGCGGCAGCTCGGCGCCGAACGTTTTGATACGTGGTTCGGCACGGAGACGCGGATCGAGTTGGCTCGAGGCGAAATCTGTGTCGTGGCCGACAGCGACTTTCGCATGGAACGTCTGCGCAAGACTTTCTTGCGTGAGATCCAGTCGGCGGTCACCGCGACGCTGGGACCTGACGCAAACGTGGCTTTTCGGATTGACCCGGAGTTGTCCGCTGAACCGAGCGAAAGCCAGGGGACAGCGGGCGCTGAGCGGAGCATCGCACTCGTAGACAACTCTGCGGAACCGAACGCCGCACCGGTTGCTGCAGGCCCACGAGTTTCCGCTGCATCGACCGGCGCTCCGACGGAGGCCAATGCCGCACGCGGCAAAATTCGCTCGGGCAGTCAACTCACATCGCTCTCCCAGTCTTTCGCGCGGCCCGAGGGGGCGGCGGGGCGTAAGTTTGCCAATCTGCAGACACTGCAGCGTGGAACGAGCAATCAAGTTGCCATTCGCGCCGCCGAAATCATGTTGCGGTCGCCGGGCACGATTAATCCCCTGTTCGTGCATGGTCCGAGCGGTACCGGGAAGACGCATTTGTTGGAGGGAATTTGGGTCGAAGCACGGAGACGGGGCGGTCGACGTGTCATCTACTTGTCGGCCGAGCAATTCACGACCTACTTCCTGCAGGCACTGCGCGGGTCCGGCTTGCCCAATTTCCGGCAAAAATATCGTGGCGTCGATCTGCTGATCATTGATGACATCCAGTTCTTCGAAGGCAAGCAGGCGACGATCACGGAGTTGCTGCATACGATTGAGACGCTGCAGCGCGAAGGTCGACAGGTTGTGCTGGCTGCAGATCGTTCGCCTACCGAACTTTCATCACTAGGTGCCGAGCTACTCGCACGCATCCAAAGTGGTTTGGTATGTGCTTTGGAAAGCTTGGATCGGAAAACACGTCGGGCCGTACTTGAGCAGATGGCGCAACTGCGTGATCTGCAACTGACAGAACAAGATTTGGATGTCATTGCCGATCGCACGCCGGGAGATGCTCGACAGTTGACCGGCCTGATCAACCGGCTCTGGGCCACGAGCGAAGCGCACGACGCGGCATTGAGTCACGAACAGATTGTGACGATCTTGGACGATCTATACCCCGTGTCGTCGGCGGTCGTCAAACTCGATGACATCCAACGTGTTGTCTGTGATGAATTCGGGATTGACGCGACAACGCTGAAATCGAGTCAACGATCACGCCGCATCAGCTATCCGCGCATGTTGGCAATGTGGTTGGCGCGCAAACACACGCAAGCCGCTCTGGCAGAAATCGGCGACTTCTTCGGCCGCAAGAGCCACAGCACAGTCGTGTCCGCGCAGCTGAAGGTAAGCAACTGGGTGAATGACGGCGAAGAGATTGACACCCCGCAGCAGACGCGCCGCGATGTTCGTCTGATCGTCAAACGGCTAGAACAACAGTTGCATGCGTCATAAGAATTGTCGCGCTGGAATACGTGAGAAGTTGATTTCGGAATGCTGATTTCGGAGTGCTGATTTTTGAATGAAGACCTTCAAAACTTCAAAAATCAGCAATCCGCAATCATCATTCCTCAATCAAAAACTCGCTTCGACTAGCGCATATTGGCGTCAGTTTAAATCTCGGGGCGGAAGTGCCGATCCGACTCGACACCGAACTCATCGTCGTTTCAGTACTGAAGGTATGACTCAGTCTCCCCTCTCGCCCAAACTTGTTTGGGGAGAGGGGCCGGGGGTGAGGGGAGATATTCTGATCCAACTGTTCGCGATTTGTGCACCGAACGCCCGGAGTACGGCTACTGTGGTCGAATCGCGTCAATCGAAAAGCGATAGCTGCGCGATCGCACTCCATAGACGGCGTTGATTTCGGAGTTCTGATTTCGGAGTGATGATTTTTGAA
>JAGQPK010000160.1 GCA_020426755.1 Planctomycetales bacterium | reverse complement strand
GTCTTCAAACTCGGGTTCAATTCGACTTTGATGTTTCCGCTATCGTCTCGATTCAGATCGCGAGTCAGCCATTGCAGCCACATCGGCTTGTGTTCCGGCATGAACAATCGCCATGCACGCTCACTGCGCACTGGTTCTGGCAGTAAGCGAACTGCTTCGAACCAGATCACATACTTCGTGATGATGCCGTCCTCGATTGGGATTTGCGGCCAATTTACTGTCGCCACACCAGGTCTCAGAACGCTACTCATGCGCCCCAGCCACTTGGCAACGTCATCGTTGAGTCGATCGACGATCAATGTGATTTCGTCCAACATCTGATCTTGGACTCCCATTCGATGGATCAACTCCAATAGGTTCGTCGTGATCGACAGCTGGTGCGCCCCGCGAGTAATCGTGATTTTTAGCGGATAGGTAGCTTTCTTGGGAGTTCCAACGTTGATCAAATTCTCCTGTACATTAGTGCAATGTGTCAATTGGTCGAGTCGATCCGTTTCGAGTTGAGCACGGAGCCGTCGTGTCAGGGCGGCGATCAATTGTTCACGTTTCGGCGTGCGCGCCATTCTTTGGCTATCGAACTGCGGCATCTTGAGGTGGATGACGGCAAGCAGCACTTCTTGGTCGGATGCATCTTCTGAAATCAGCGTATCAATGGCCGTTGCCTCCAAGAGTTGCGCGTATTCGGCTGGCCATCGTACATAGTCGCCCGTAGGTGAGTAAGGCGTTGAGTACAAATTGCGCCGCGGCAGACCGCCAAGTTGCCGAATTATCTCGGCAGTTTTGCCACGCAAGGCGGGGGCCATATTCTCGCGGTTCAAGTTAACGGCGAGGCGATCAACGGCAATGATGCGCACGTCAGGGGGTAGCTGCCCGTCCTGATGACGCTTCAATAGCCACTCCCAGACTTGTGGAAGGTCCATCGGCGCGATTGCATCCGACGCGATGAGCTTCGCTTGCACACCAGGTGACGATGCCTGAAGAATTGGAATCAGCAGTTGAGCGAACTCATCGCGGGACCGTGTGCATGTGGCGACGATTCCCACCATTTGCGGCACAAAACCCTGAATCACAGGTCTGTCCAGGTCGTAAAAATCTGGCAATGCCGCTAACAGTACCGTCTTGATTTCCTCTGACGTGGAACGTGAGACGAGCGCGTTGACAGCATTCAAGGCTTGTTGCAATGACTCCGGATCGCGCTCATTGAGTCGCGACAGCCAATAGCTGAGTGGCTTCTCCAGATAAGTTGGCTCGCGCTTGTCGCTGGCGAGCGTTGGTGCGGACTTTTCATCGCGACTGATACGCGCGATGACGGTTTCGCCGCGGCGGATTTCGATCGTTTGTTTGTCGATCGACACTTGGTCACTGCCTGCGTCGAGTTTGATTTCGTACTTGCCGGCAGCTAGGCGTGTCGTGTCGGTGCCGGTGGTGACTTGCAGTGACTCGACTGGCTGGCCATCCTGCGTTAGCGAGATTGTGGCTTGGGCGACTTCCGATTCGATGACGAGTTGTCCTTTGTCCGTCTCAATTTTGATTAGTACGGCGGCGAGTGCGAAGAGCGGCACGAGACAAGCGGCGACGAACCAGTTGCGGCGTCGGCGACCGCGATCATCGCTGTGTTTCTCGACCAACTGCACGGGATCGACAAAGCTGTACGGCGGATGCTCGACCGAAGGTGGCTGTTCATGCTCGAGCTCGATCGCTTGGGTGATCAAGGCGGACAAGTTACTGTCAGTAGTGAACGTGGCGAGCTGTTCGGCGACATGCAGCGCGCTGGCCGGACGTTGGCTGGGATCTCGTTGCAGGAGTGATTCGACGAGATCCGCAAGTTCCGCGGGTGCATCGGGACGCACCGTATCGAGTCGCGGGGCACGTGTTGATGAGAGCAATCGGAGTTTGGCTAGTGGTGAGAGTCCAGGTACGGCGGCGAGCGGCGGTCGTCCGGTTAGTAGACGGAAGAGTGTTGCGCCGATCGCATAGAGATCGGCGCGGTAGTCGACCGATTCGGGCGACTCCGCTTGTTCCGGGGCCATGTAATCGAGTGTCCCCATGAGCTGACCGATGGTTGTTAGCTCGGCGGACGGGCCGTCCCACAGCCGGGATTGGGCGAGGCCGAAATCGAGAATCTTGACGTTGCCCTCGCGAGTCAGCATCAAGTTGGACGGTTTGATGTCGCGGTGCACGATACCTTCGGCGTGCGCGTACGCGAAACCGTGCGCCGCAGCTCGCACGACTTCACAAGCGTCGGCGATGCGGAGCGGGCCGCACAGCCGAGCGATGCGGCTAAGGTCCAGACCATCAATGTACTCCATCGTCAGGAAATGGACCTGTTGATATTCGCCGGCATCGGTAGCGTTGACGATCGTAGGATGGGTGAGTTGTCCGACCGCCTGGATTTCGCGTTGGAAGCGGGCTGCCAAGTAGATGTCATCCATGCGGGCTGCCGGCAGAATCTTAATGGCGACGTCGCGATCGAGCTGACGATGGCGGGCGAGATAAACCGTGCCCATGCCACCATGTCCGATGGGGCGTTGCAGTTCGTAGGGGCCTACTGATCGCAGAGGTGGAACGGGGAGCGGCAGAGTTGTCAGTGGAATGGGTGCCAGGTTTCGGGCGCGATTGATCGCGTAGTTGATGACCGAATCGTATCTGTTCTCGGCCGCTGCGGAGTCATTTGCGTCGTCGTCGGTTGTTTGGGGAGCCTCGCGGGCATCAGCCTGGCGGCATCGCAGCCCGTTGACTAGCGAATCCGTTGCGTCTTCCAAGTTGGCAATCGTCTGTTCGCAATCTTGGCACGACTGCAGATGGACTTCGATGAGCTCGCTCTGTTCCGCGTCCGTCCAACCAGACAGATAGTCGCGAAGCTTTTCTGGCGTATAACAGGCAACGGCCATGCCACTTTCCTTTCGGGGAAGGGTAAGGTGAAGATATCTTCCAAGAACGAAGGGGGCGTGACAACGTTTTTGAGTATTGTTGCGGAGATAGTACGCCGGAACCCCGCTGCCGTAACGCGTTAGCGTCGGTTTGAATCGGCGCAGCAGATGATTTCGGAATGCTGATTTCGGATTTTTGATTTTTGAATTGAGTAGAATCCACGTTGTTGACTTCACCATTCAAAAATCAGAAATCATCATTCCTCAATCCTGCGTTCTCCGAACAACCAAAGCACCAAAGCACCAAAGCATGACTTCCACACAAGATTCAAATGCGACGCGGATGAGTCTCGTTTCACGAGCGCGGGCAGGGCAGCCGGCAGCTTGGCGGGAGCTGGTTGATCTTTACGGCCCGCTGGTGGCGAGTTGGTGTTTGAAGTGCCGGATGGATTCGCATGCTACGGCCGACTGTGTGCAAGAAGTGTTCGCGTCGGTATCGCGAGCGTTGCCCAGCTTTACGCCGCAGCGGCAAGCCGGTTCATTTCGGGCATGGTTGTGGTCGGTGACGGCAAACAAGATTCGCGATGCGGCGCGAGCCGCCCAGCGACATCCGCTAGCTGCGGGCGGTTCGTCGGCGTTACGCAGTTTGCAGCAAATCGCGGTGTCAGATCCGCCGTTGGAAGAGCCCACTTCGGATGTTGAACTATCTCAGTTGACACAGCGTGCATTGCAGCAGGTACGGAGCGAATTCGAAACTCGCACGTGGGAAGTCTTCTGCCGTACCGTGGTCGATCAGATCGCGACGTCCGTTGTCGCCGAGCAGTTCGGTATCACGTCGGCTGCCGTACGGCAGGTGAGAAGCCGCGTGCTGAGGCGGTTGCGGCAGCAGTTGGGGGACTTGCTGTGACGCCGGTTCGCGAAACTCGTGCGGAATTGCCAGCGAGTCAAGAAGCGGATGGGGAGGGATTCGAACCCCCGGTACGGTTACCCGTACTGCAGTTTTCAAGACTGCCGCCTTCGTCCACTCGGCCACCCATCCGGTTGAAAGTGTGCAAGTGTTGATGTTCCGAGAATCTAACTGAGTTTTGGGGTCAGTGTCAAAGGGACTGCGTTGACGCTTTTCCAGCTTCATGCTAAAAGTGCTAACCTGCTGGCAGGCGATGGGCCTGAGGCGTGGCAAATTGCACGATTAAGCCGTCATGGCATGAGTGAAAAGATATGAGCGAGCGTTCACGCGAGATTCGTCGTCGTCGTCACCGTACGAAGAAGGTTGCCCATTTTAAGAATCGAGCCAGCAAGGCTTCGGTTTCTGAGAAGGCAGTCATCGCGACGAAGTTGCGCGATTTGACTCCCGGTGCGGATACGCTGATTGCCGCTTGGCAGTTGGAAGAACGCTAAACGGCACGGTTGTTCACGGAAAGAAATTCTCGTGCATACCATGGTTCGCCGAAAGGCGCCCGCCGCGGTTCTCGCGCGAGATGCAAACCGACGCTACCGCGTTACGGTGAACTACTATTTCTCGCAATCGGTCGGACCGTTGGTGGTCCTTGATCGTATATGGCCATGGTGTCCCAGCCCTGCGGACTGGACTAGGCAATCCGCTGGGGCGTAGCCTCGTAACTCTGCCAGTATGATGCCTGCGCGATCGCGCTCCGAAACTGATCGCGCCGCTCGCCAACTTCTGTGAACGTCGTTGCGGATCGACGTAAAGTGATTTGATCATTTGGCGTTGGGCTTGGCATCAGATCTTGCCTGAATTGCCCCAATCTCTTGCTGCCGCGCGGGGCTTGATTTAGCATAAAAGCTACTAGGCGCTCCGCGCCCCTCACGCGATCTGTCTCAATTGTTTAAATTGCCCTGCTTGCTGCTTGTTCCTGAACGGCATGCGGGACGTTACGGATCCTGTGTGCGGGCTCTTGATGTGATCAACTAACATCGGATTGCGGGGGCGGGGCAGGTACGCAGATGTCCGTACCTGCATTGGAATGGCATGAAGCATCAACGAATCACTGAAGAGACACACGCAATGAGCACTTTGAATTCCAATCCGTTTGGCCAACTGCGATCTTCCCGTCGCTCGACTGCGCGGCGCGTGAATCGACAAACCGCACTGCGGCTGAAGTTGGAATCGCTCGAGTCGCGTCGTGTGTTGGCGACTTCGATCACTGGCACCGTGATCGACGACATTAGTGGCGACGGCGTGATCGACGATGGCGAGCCTGGTCAGGCGAACGTCCGTGTCTATGTCGATGCCAATGGCAATGGTCAGTTCGACTCCGCGGGCACGATTGTTGAACCGGATGACTACGACGATATGGAAGTCATCGACGCCAGCGCTGCGGGAGTGACGTTTTCGGTGGCAAATTCGTCAAATGTCGTTGATGCTAGTAAGTCAGTTGCGAGTATGGTCGACGTCTCAGAAGGTGTGAGCGTCACTGGCACAAACGTGTTCGGTTGGACAGATAACACAATTGGCGGACGGTCCCCGTACTTTAGTTTCATCACACGCCTGCGCGCAGACTTTGCGACGCCGGCATCGGAAGTCGAACTCGAATTTGCCGGCGGCAATCGAGCCGCTAACGTCACTGAGGCGGGGATATTGGAAGCCTATGATTCCAGCGACAATCTGGTCGATAGTTATCAAACATCGGATTTGTTGTTGGGTGAATGGGAAACAATGTCGGTCAGTGGCGCGTCGAACATCGCGTACATCATTGCCTACACTGAGATCCCCGGCGCGAACGGCCACATGGATGCGATGCGGGTTGATGGTGGGGCATCGGAACTGTGGACGAATACGAAGAGTGACGGCACTTACGAGCTGCGCGTGCCGACCGGTGGCAGCTACGAAGTGAACGAAGTCGTCCCTGACAGCTACGAACGCACATTGCCCTCCGGTGGCGACGGGCAGACCGTCGTAATTGCGACGGACGCAGTTGCGCAAGACGTCAATTTCGCCAACGGCGCGGTCGCACCAACACCCGGCTGGCAGAATCAGACCAACCCTCTGGATGTCAACAACGACGGCTTTGTGTTTGCCATTGACGCCCTGATCATCATTAATGAACTGAACGAACCGCAGTATCGCGATGTGGACTCGTTCGAATTGCCGACGCCGCCCGCCGTCGTGCCGGCTTACTTTGACGTAAACGGAGACGGATTCGCGACCGCGTCAGATGTCATTTTGATCATCAATTACATCAATGAAAATCCGCCGGGTGAAGGCGAGTCATCCTCGCTGATCGGCGCGGCCGTCGCGAATGACGGGCCGACACTGGCGGCCGATGCTCTGGTCGCTGCCGCAGTCGATGTGGTTCATCGCCACACCGATGGCGAAGACGAGTGATTTAGATCAGACTGATGGGACGGATCCGACAGATCGGTCGGATCCGCCGTTATCTGATCAGACAGATCGGTCTGAGATCCACGTGTTGAAGGGAATTGACGCGACATGTCCGATGATACTCGGCCAGACTCTGGTTTGGCGCAACACGTACCGCGCCGCAACTTTCGGCTCTTCGATACGGTCTGCTTGATTGTCGGCATCATCGTCGGTGCCGGCATTTACGAAACCACACCGGCGGTGGCCAGCAGCGTTGGAGCGCCTTGGCAAGTCCTTGCACTGTGGGTCGGTGGCGGTTTGATCTCGCTGATCGGCGCTCTCTGCTACACAGAGCTCGCGGCAGCCTACCCGCGTGATGGTGGCGATGTTATCTACTTGAGCCGTGCCTACGGGCGTTGGGCCGGTTTCTTGTTTGGCTGGATGCAGTTGGCAATTGTCCGTCCGGGGGACATTGCCGCGATCGCGTTCGTGTTCGCTAGGTATGTACAACCATTGCTGCCGGTCACTGCGACAGGTGAGCCCTCCTTTAGCAGCCAACATATTGCCTCGTTGGCGGTGATTGTCTTCACGGTGATCAATGCCTGGGGAATTCGCCAAGCAACTCGAACGCAAAACGTGATGACCGTGTTGAAGCTGCTGGGCCTGGGAACGCTTATCGTGGTGGGCCTGTCAGCGACGTCGGCCGCGGCAACGACTGTGCCCCATGTGCCGAGCTTCCCACTGGGCGTGGCGATGGTCTTCGTCCTGTTTTGCTACGGCGGTTGGAATGAAATCGCTTACATCGCGGCTGAGATTGAAGAGCCGCAGCGCAACATTTGGCGGGCGATGGTTGGCGGGCTCGGTCTGGTAGCCGTGCTGTATCTCTTGATCAACCTGGGATTTCTGCAGGCGCTCGGACACGAAGGTGTCACTCAAAGTCAGCAGATTGCGGTTGATTTGGTCGCCAGACTTTCCTCCGGAGTCGCGGCCGGAGTCGTGGCCACGCTAATCGCCTTTTCAGCCCTCGGCACACTCAACGGCCAGATCTTGACGGGGTCGCGCATTTCTTATGCGGCGGGGACCGAGTATTCGTTGTTCGCAAAGCTTGGTTTTTGGAATGACTCTCGCCAAACACCGCACGTTGCCCTGGGACTGCAGTTGGCGATCAGTTTGCTGTTGATCAACCTGCTCAAGAGCTTCGATGATACGGTGGTGTATACCGCCTCCACCGTTTACACGTTCTACCTGGCCAGTACGATGTCGGTGTTGGTATTGCGTTACCGCGATCCAGATGTTCCCCGGCCATATCGGGTCATTGGTTACCCTTGGACAATTCTGCTCTTCGCCGCGGCCTGTATCTTCATGTGCTACAGCACAATCATGTACCGTCCGCAAATCGCGCTGCGATCATTGGGGTTGCTGCTGTTGGGCGTGCCGCTCTATGTTCTTTCGGAGTGGATGGGGAAGCGACGACGTTCGTTGACGAAATAGCCCGGCGAAAGGCCTTAGCCTAAAGTCACTCAGTTGAGATTTAAGGTGCAGCGTTCCCCCTCTCGCAATTGACTCTCAACTATCCTAAGACGCGCAATACGGGAGGGGGATTCAGGGGGAAGCGACAGGCGCGGAGCTGGTAGTTGCACTAACGTTTGCTCCGCCCACGACGAGTTTCTTTTATTTTCAGCAAATACATAATGTGACATGGCGTCGGTTGTGGTTCCCTCCCCCGGCCCCCCTCCCGGAGTCGAGTTACGCGAAGTGGAGGCCATCGACGGGAGGGGGAACTACGCGTTCTTTGTATCCTAAAGACTACTTGCGATAGTGCAGATGGGCGACGCCGGTCATGCGAGTCCTGAACCCCGCTTCACAGTAGGCCAAGTAGTAATCCCACATGCGGATGAAGCGCTCGTCGAGTCCGAGTGCGCGAACGTCGTCAATCCTCGCCCAAAAACGCTCGCGCCATGCTGCTAAGGTGCGCGCGTAGTGAGAACCGAAATCCTCGAAGTGTTCCAGTTGTAGGTCCGCAGTTGTCGAGGCGGCGTGTTGCAGGGCGCCGATGCTGGGCAAGCACCCGCCCGGAAAGATATAACGCTGGATGAAGTCGGTCGACTTGCGGTAGGCTTCGTAGCGCTGGTCCGGAATCGTGATGGCTTGCAGCAATAGGTCGCCACCAGGCTTCAACAATGAATGGCACTTCTGAAAGAAGGTTGGCAGAAATTCGTGGCCCACTGCCTCGATCATCTCGATCGAAACAATCGCGTCATACTGCCCCGTGAGTTGACGGTAGTCTTGCAGCAGCAATTCAACTCGGCCGGTAAGGCCATGGCGATGCAACATGTCAGCGGCGTACCGATGTTGTTCGCGCGAGATCGTCGTCGTCGTGATGCGGCAGTTGTAATTCTCGACAGCGTGTTTGACAAAGCCGCCCCAGCCTGTGCCAATCTCGAGCAAATGATGCTTTGACGTGAGTCCTAACCGACGGCAGATTCTGTCGTACTTCTCGATCGAGGCTTCGCGCAGCGTGCTGTCCTCGTTTGGATAGTAGCCGCTGGAATAGGTCATCGTATCGTCGAGAAACAGTCGGAAGAAATCGTTGCTGAGGTCGTAGTGGGCGTGAATGTTACGTCGGCTACCGGCGATCGTATTGCGACTCAGCCAACTGCGGAGGCGACTTGCTGGCACAGTCAACCAGCCCAAGCCTCGATTCATCGAGTTCAGGAGTTCCGTGTTCTGGGCCAATAACAAGAATAGCTGCAGCAGGTCGTTGGTCTCCCATTCGCCCCGCAGGTACGATTCCGCTGCGCCGAGATCTCCGTGCAACAGCATACGTCGATAGAAGCTGGCGTCGTTCACTGTTAGGGACACGCCGGTATCCGCGATTGGAACTCCAAACCTCTGTGTTGT
>JAGQPK010000015.1 GCA_020426755.1 Planctomycetales bacterium | reverse complement strand
TCGCTACGCGATGAAAAACGTTTAGCGTTCCCTGCCCCTAACGTTTCCCTACCCATCGCGTTTCCCTAAGCCATTCGCGTTTCCCTGCCCATCGGGTCATTCAAAAACCGAAACCCGAACCCCCAAGAACAAAGTCAAAAATCAGCAATCATCGATTCCTCAATCGAGTTGTCTTTCGGCAGCGTCTTGCCCATGTGGAACTTGAAAGCTTGCGACGATCTGGGATGATAAGCGTTCCGCAATTGCGTTCCGCTTGGCCGCGGCCGAGCACGACGCTCCCGCCATGTGAGTCTGAAACATGAAGTACTCGATTTTCGCTCTCTACGCTTGTTGGCTTTCGCTGTCGGCAACGATGTGTGCGGCCGCCGAGCCGGTAAACTACAACCGCGACGTGCGACCGATTCTCAACCGTTACTGCACGTCATGCCATGGCGGAGTCAAACAGGCAGGCGACGTTTCGTTTATCTATCGCGATCGTGTGCTTGAAAGCGGCATTGTGATTCCAGGCGACGCCGATGGGTCTGAGATGATTCGGCGGTTGTTGACTGACGATCCTGATGAGCGGATGCCGCCGATTGGTAAGCACCCCGAGCCATTAGCTCAGGATGCGGTGCAGACGCTCAAGGATTGGATCAACCAAGGTGCGACATGGGGCAATCATTGGTCGCTCGAACCGCCTCAGGCGACTGCGCCTCCGCAAGTAACCGGCTCAGCGTGGCCGAAGCGACGCGTCGATCAATGGATTCTCGCGCGACTGCAGCGAGAAGGCCTATCTCCGTCGGTCGAGGCGGCTCCGGGCGAGTGGTTGCGACGCGTCAGTTTCGACTTGACGGGCCTGCCGCCGACACCTGCTGAATACGAAGCGTTCATTGCAGACTGCGCCGAGCGGCCGGACGATCGCGAGGCGATCTATGCGGCAACGGTCCAGCGGTTGCTCGATTCAGCGAATTTCGGCGAACGTTGGGCGGCGATGTGGATGGACGTGGCACGGTACGCCGACTCAATGGGCTTTGAAAAGGATCCGCATCGCGATATGTGGCCGTACCGAGATTGGCTCATAAACGCGTTCAACTCGGACATGCCATATGACGAGTTCACCACGAAGCAACTTGCGGGTGATCTGGTTGGTGACGTGATTGCGACTGCTTTCCACCGCAACACGCAAACGAACACGGAGGGTGGTACGGATGACGAAGAGTTTCGCGTGGCGGCCGTAATCGACCGTATTAATACGACGTGGACGGTTTGGCAAGCCACGACATTCGGTTGCGTGCAGTGTCATTCACATCCGTACGATCCGTTTCGCAATGAAGAGTTCTACGCGTTCATGGCGTTCTTCAACAACGCTGAGGATTGCGATCAGGATGATGATTTTCCGACCGTGCGGATTCCTGCCGACGCAAATGATCTTGAGCGATCGCTAGGGTTCGCCGGTCAGGTACGCGAGCTTCGAATGCAAATTAATGAGCCGGTCGATGCGCTGCTCGGCCCAACACCATGGCAACGCATCGACGCGGCGAAACTCGAAACCAATCATGGTTCGTTAAGCAAGACGGATGAGCTGGAATACCGCGCCGGTGTGGGCACTTATCCGCCGGGAACCATTTATACTTTGACCGCTCTCGCACAACCGTTGACGGCAATCCGGTTGCAGATTTTGCCGGAAAACGATGATCCAAAAAAATGGCCGGAAACCGGCGCGGTCGTTTCACGGATCGACGCTGCCTGGGTATTGCCGGGCGGTGAGAAACAGCCGATCGAATTGGCGAGCGTTTTTGTCGACTATGTTTCCGGGCCATTTGATCCGAGTGAAGCGTTGCGCGACGGCGCGGCGGGCGTGGGGGGCTTCCCTAAACTCGAAGGACCTCGCTGGGCGGTCTTCGCGCTTAAAGATCTCGCACAACCCCCTGCCGGCGCTCAGCTGGAAATCCGTTTACGGCAGGATGCGCAAACATCAGGTTCGCGGCCCGTGTATGTGCGACGATTCACGGTGGAGTCGACGGCCGAGCCACATTGGTTGGAGTTGGCGCAAACTCAACAGACTCGCCTGAATGAGTTGAAGACGCTGCGCGAAGAACTCGCCGGCATCCAGGGGCCTCGCTTGCCCGTGATAGTCGAGCGAAATTCTGCGGCCGCGCGGGCCACCTACCGTTTCATTCGCGGCAATTGGCTTGATCACGGTGAGCGGATTGAGGCAGCTAACACGCCGGCCGTTCTTCCGCTGCTCACCACCGAGGGAGATCGACCGACGCGTCTCGACTTGGCGCGCTGGATCGCGTCCCCAACCAATCCGTTGACGGCCCGCGTTTGGGTCAATCGCATTTGGGCCGAGCTGTTCGGCATTGGCATCGTGGAGACGCTCGAAGATTTTGGCTCGACCGGCACGCCACCGTCGCATCCTGAACTGCTGGACGATCTCGCACTGCAGTTGATCGATCAGCATCACTGGCGGCTCAAGCCACTGCTGGCGGAACTGGTCATGTCCGCGACCTATCGGCAGTCGAGTCAGGCAAGTCACGAACTGGTTGAGCGCGATCCGCGCAATCGTTTGCTGGCCCGTGGACCGCGCACACGATTGTCGGCGGAGATGATTCGCGATCAGGCACTGGTGGCGTCCGGGTTAATGACGGACAAAGTTGGCGGCCCGTCCGTCATGCCGCCTCAACCCGATGGTATTTGGAGAACTGTCTATAACGCGAACCAATGGACAACGGCGGAGGGCCCCGATCGTTATCGGCGCGCGGTCTATACCTATTGGCGACGCACCAGTCCGTATCCCAGTTCGCTGATGTTTGATGCGCCCAGTCGCGAGTTTTGTAGTGCTCGGCGAGTTTCAACGAACACTCCCTTGCAAGCACTCGTGACGCTGAACGATCCTGTGTACGTTGAGTGTTCGCAGGCACTGGCGAAGCGAGCAGCCGAACGGGCCGGTGATGACACAGCCTTGGCAATCGCCTGGATGTATCGGACGGTTACGCAACGTGTGGCGTCAGAGGCAACACGTCAGCAGTTGAACAATCTGTATGGGAAAGCACAGGCTGATTTCGTGGCCGATCCGTCACTGGACAAGCAAACTTTTGGCGCGGACGCACAGCAGTTCGCGTTGACGATCGTTGCCAATACGATTCTTAACCTTGATCGCGCGGTGATGAAATGAATTTGCAAAACTTGCTCAGTCAACAGCGTGCGCAATTGGTGACACGTCGTCATTTCCTTGGTAACTGCTCAGTCGGACTGGCGTCATTGTGGCTATCGCAACAGGTGGCAGGGGCGACTGTGGCCGGCAGCGCAGCGGCGGACGCGGCAGGTCAGCAAGCGCGCGGGGCCGTGCCCGTGCATTTCCCGGCTCGCGCGAAACGTGTGATTTATCTGCACATGGCTGGCTCGCCCAGTCAACTGGAACTGTTCGACTACAAGCCGGTGCTCAAGCAGTTGGATGGCAAGGACTGTCCGCAGGAGTTCTTGGCGGGCAAGCGCTTCGCGTTCCTGCAAGGTGTGCCACAGATGTTGGGGCCGCAGTACGAGTTCCAGCAGTTTGGCGAGAGCGGTCAGTGGGTGTCCGATCGGCTGCCATACTTCTCCAAGGTCGTGGACGACGTTTGCTTCATCCGATCGATGAAGACGGATCAATTCAATCACGCACCCGCTCAGTTGCTATTGCACACCGGCTACCAGAACCTTGGCTATCCGTCGATCGGAGCGTGGGCAACATACGGGCTGGGTTCGGAGAACGACAATCTGCCGGGATTCATCGTGATGGTCTCGGGCGGCCGGACACCTTCATCGGGCAAGTCAGTCTGGGGTGCCGGCTATCTGCCGTCCGTCTACCAAGGGGTGCAGTGCCGCTCGGAAGGTGATCCGGTTCTCTACCTTTCGAATCCACCGGGGGTCTCCCGCGATCTGCGCCGACAATCATTGGATGCGATTGACGCGATCAATCAGGAGACGTTCCAAGAGGTCGGTGACCCGGAAACGCTGACCCGCATCTCGCAATACGAACTGGCCTTTCGAATGCAGTTGCATGCGGCCGAGGCGTTTGATATTTCGCAAGAGTCGGAGAGTGTGCATGCCATGTATGGCACGGAACCCGGCAAGGAGTCGTTTGCCAACAATTGTCTGTTGGCTCGGCGACTCGCGGAGCGGGGTGTCCGCTATATCCAGCTCTTCCATTGGGGCTGGGATTCTCACGGGGCCGGTGCGGCAGAGGCGCTGAATATCGGTTTCAAGGACCGATGTAAGGAAGTTGATCAGCCGATGGCAGCGTTGCTGCAAGACCTTAAGCAGCAAGGCCTGCTCGACGAAACGCTGGTGATCTGGGGCGGCGAATTTGGCCGCACACCCATGCAGGAAAACCGCGGCGGGACCAAGATGCAGTTCATCGGTCGCGATCACAATCCGGGCGGTTTCACGATGTGGCTGGCTGGCGGCGGTGTCAAACCGGGGTTTAGCTATGGGGCAACCGACGAGATTGGTTACGAAGCGGTCGAGTCTCCAGTGACGCCGCATGACTTCCACGCGACTCTGATGAGGCTGCTTGGGTACGATCATTTAAAGCTGACTTACCCGTTCCAGGGGCTGCAGCAACGGCTCTCCAACGTCACCAAGCCGTCCCGAGTTGTCTCGGAAATCTTGGCTTGACCTTGACGACGGAACCGGCGGTCGAAAGAATATCCGCGCACGGTAGACCCGTCGCGACGATTCAAAGACCGTGTAGAGAGCCACCGTGGAAGGCGTTCATCTGGAAATTCAGCCGCAGCCGGACGACACGACGTGCGGTCCGACATGCCTACATGCGGTCTATCGTTACTTTGATGACGCGATCTCATTGGAGCAAGTGATCGCGTCCTGTCCTCAATTGGACGAGGGCGGCACGCTCGCGCCGTTGCTCGGCGCACACGCACTGCGGCGCGGTTACGACGCCAAGGTCTATTCATTCAATCTGAGCGTGTTGGACCCGACCTGGTTCGTGCCAACGCAGCTGGACCTCAAGCAGAAGCTTACTGAACAGCTGACGGTCAAGGACGATCCCAAACTGCAACGGGCGTCGCGGGCCTATTTGGAGTTCCTGGCCTGCGGTGGCAGCATCGTGATGCAGGATCTCACTCGGCAGTTGATTCGTCATTACTTGGGGCGATCAATTCCGATTCTGGCGGGCTTAAGTGCCACGTACCTGTATCAGACGGCGCGTGAAGCGGGACCACCGTGGCATGCCGACGACGTCAACGGACATCCGGTCGGGCACTTTGTCGTGCTGTGTGGTTACAACCGCGACACGAAGATGGTTCGCATTGCCGATCCGTATCTGCCGAATCCGTTCGCACCGCGTGACAACTACTATACGGTGAACGTTGACCGAGTCGTCTGTGCCATTTTGCTGGGCATCTTGACCTATGACGCGAATCTTTTGATCCTCCGGCCGCGCAAGAAACTCACCAGCCAAAACGCCCCGCACTGTAGAGACGGAACGTAGGCGATAACGAAGGGGAAACCGTGGCAGTCTTAATTGTCGTGAACGACCCCAAACAGTGGCCGTTCGAAATTCCTGAAGTGCAGGTCGTCGACGCGAGAAGCTACCTGACGCGACCGCAATATAGTGAGATGCGCTCGGCCAAGGTGTTCAACCTTTGCCGCTCGTACCGCTATCAAACAATTGGTTATTACGTGTCACTGCTGGCGGAAGCGCGCGGGCACAAACCGCAACCCAGCGTCAGCACACTGCAAGATCTGAAGTCGCAAGTCATGATGCGCATGGTGACGGCGGAGTTGGACGATCTGATCCAAAAGTCGTTGTCACGCATCCAAAGCGATAAGTTCACGTTGAGTATTTACTTCGGGCAGAATATGGCCAAGCGATACTCTCGGCTCGCTCTGCAACTATTTAACATCTTTCAGTCGCCGCTGATGCGTGCTCAGTTTGGTCGCGACAAGGAGCAGCATTGGCAGCTGCGTAGTGTTTCGACCATCGCGGCCAACGGCATTCCGGCCTCTCATCGTGATTTCGTCGCCGCGATTGCAGCCAGACATTTTGCTGGCCGTGGCAGTCGCGTTAAACGCCGCAGTCCGCCTCGCTTTGACTTGGCCATCCTACGCAATGCAAACGAAGCTCAGCCGCCCTCGAATGAAAAGGCACTCGAGAAGTTCATCAAGATCGCCGAGTCGATGGATATCGCGGCCGAGCTGATCGATCGCGACGATTACGGACGGATTGCCGAGTTCGACGGTTTGTTCATTCGCGAGACAACGGCAGTCAATCATCATACGTTTCGGTTTGCGCAGAGAGCGGCCAGCGAAGGGCTGGTTGTAATCGACGACCCAATTTCGATTCTGCGGACCACGAACAAGGTCTACCTGGCCGAGTTGCTGCAACGACAGAAAGTTCCGGTGCCACGCACGCTAGTCGTCCATCGCGACAATGTGCATCACGTGATTCCGGAACTCGGTCTGCCCGTTGTGCTCAAGAAGCCCGATAGTGCATTTTCCGCCGGCGTTACAAAAGCGGAAACCGAAGAAGAGCTTTGTGAGCAGATTGACAAGTTGTTGACAGAGTCGGAGTTGGTCGTCGCGCAGGAGTTCCTGCCGACAACTTTCGACTGGCGGATTGGTGTGCTGGATGAACGGCCACTTTACGCTTGCAAATATCACATGGCCAAGAACCATTGGCAGATCATTCGCCAAACCGAACACGGCAAGCATGACTATGGCCGCGTCGAAACTATGCCTGTCGAGTTGGCGCCGCGGGCAGCGGTCAAGGTTGCGCTCGACGCCGCGAATCTAATCGGCGACGGCCTCTACGGCGTCGACGTGAAGCAATCCGGCAAGAAGTTTTACGTCATCGAAGTCAACGACAATCCAAACATTGAGGCCGGTGAAGAAGACCGCATTCTGCGCGACGAACTCTATCGACGCATCCTGCAAGTCTTTCTCCAGCGGATGGAAAAGAAACGGCAAGGAACTCGCAATTGATGTCACATCGCGCATGGCAGCTTTTCGAAGCGTTTGGCATTGAGCTTGAGTATATGATCGTCGACGGCGAGCGGTTGTCGGTGTTTCCGATAACGGATCGAGTGTTGCATGAAGTGGCAGGATCTTTTGAATCCGAGATTGAACTCGGCGAAATCTCTTGGTCCAACGAGTTAGCACTGCACGTCATCGAACTGAAAACGACGGATCCGGCCGACAAGCTGGCTGGATTGGAACAGCTTTTTCAGGATCATGTTGGGCGCATCAATCAATTGCTCGCAGCGCATCATGCTCGCCTGATGCCGACGGCAATGCATCCGTGGATGGATCCCGATGCGGAGATGCGATTGTGGCCGCATGAATACAATGCAGTTTATGAAGCGTTCAATCGGATCTTTGACTGTCGTGGTCATGGTTGGGCGAATTTGCAGAGCGTACACATCAACTTGCCGTTCGATACGGACGAGCAGTTCGGACAATTGCACGCGGCGATCCGTTTGATCCTGCCATTGCTGCCCGCGCTGGCAGCAAGCTCGCCTGTGCTGGGCGGACGTGTGACGGGGCTCTGCGATAACCGGTTGGATGTCTACCGCCATAATGCTGCTTCCGTGCCGATGATCAGTGGAGCGGTCGTGCCGGAAGCCGTTTTCACTCAGGCAGATTATGATCGCAAAATCTTTCAGCCGATGTTTCGCGATATTGCGCCGCTCGATCCCGACGGCACGTTGCAGCACGAGTGGTTGAATGCGCGCGGCGCGATTGCTCGCTTCTCCCGGCAGTCGATTGAGATCCGTGTGCTCGACATTCAAGAATGTCCGCGCGCTGATCTAGCGATCTGTCGCGCGATCGTCGCTGTACTGCGGGGACTCGTCGCACAGCGCTGGACTTCCACGGCACAACAACAAAAGATGCCAACCGAGCGACTTGCCGATCTGTTCTTGCGCGCCGTGCGCGACGCAGATCAAGCGATGTTTGACGATCGCGATTACTTGAGCCATTTCGGGCTGGCGGATCGTGAAGCGTGTTCGGCTCGCGAAATCTGGCAACAGCTGCGTGGTCAGTTTGATGAGTTGAATTCGCTTGGTGGCGGCCATCCCCAGATTGCATCTGACTGGTCGCCGATTGATTTGATCTTGGACCAAGGTCCGCTGGCTCGACGCATTGTTGCCGACTTGGGAGGCGATCTGTCACCAACGTCACTACACAGAACTTACGAGCGGCTTTGCGATTGCCTGCGCGATGGACGCGCGTTCGAGGCTTCGCATGCGTAAGCTTCACGAGTTTGATCGAGTGACACGATGAAGCGAAATGCGCGAGGAGCTTGGAGTTACGTCGTCACGTGTGAGCACGCGACGAATCACGTGCCTGCTCGGTATCGACGTTTGTTCGCCGGCGCGGAAGACGTGCTGAGCACGCATCGTGCCTATGACCCTGGGGCGAAGTTGCTTGCCAACCGTTTCGCCAAACAGTTAGGAGTTTCGGCCCATTGCGGGGTCGTCTCGCGACTGATCATCGAGTTGAATCGGTCAATTGGCCATCCGCGACTCTACTCTGAGTTTATGCAATCGCTGGATACGACAGCGCGTCGCGAGTTGCTCGATCGAAACTATATGCCGTATCGTAGTGCCGTTGAGGCTGAGATCGGCCGTCTAACTATGATTGGTCGCCGAGTGTGTCATGTGTCGGTACATTCATTCACGCCGGTTCTGGATGGAGATGTGCGGCGGGCGGATATCGGTCTGCTCTATGATCCGGCGCGGACGGCAGAACGGACGCTGTGTCGCCGTTGGCAATCCGAACTGCAGGATGACGACGGGGGCATTGTTGTGCGTTGCAACTATCCGTATCGCGGCAACGCCGATGGCTTCACGACTTATCTCCGTAAGCAGTTTGCGGGCGGCCAGTATCTTGGCATCGAGCTGGAGGTAAACCAGCATTGGCCACTGCAGGCAGGATCGGCTTGGCGAAGGATGCAGACGCAGCTCGTGGCCACCTTCGTACGGGCGACGGCGTGACGCGGTTGGCGGTGCGACACTGGATCGCGGGAATCCCTATTGTCGGCGGCGTGGTTCTCGATATTATTCGCGCCACGAATGACTGTTACGCAATACCTCGATGTCCCGGTACCGCAACCGGACGACAACCGATGTCAGTGCTTAACCCAGTGGGATGTCGTTCGCCGCAACGCGTTAGCGTCGGTTTTCGCGGCGCAAACTTCGACAAACACTGGGCGGCGCGACAGTCACGCCCAGCGACAGCTTGGAGCGAATACAACTGTGTACCACGGAAGGAAAACAGATGAGACCCACACGATCTAAACTAAACAACATCTGGAAGAGTGTGCTAGCGGTCATGGCATTTCCGGCCGCGACTGTTGCGGCTCCAATCATGCCGACGTCATACGTTATGCCGAATGGGCAGAGCGGTGCGTTCGACTACTTCGATCAGAGCTATGACGGCCAGGGTGATAACGCGCTCAAACTATCGCCGCTCTCCGGCGGCCTGGGCGAACTGACCGATGGCGTGATTCCGTCAGAGAGTTGGAATGCGAACTACCTGCCTTTCGTCGGCTGGTTGACCGTGAATCCGACGATTTCGTTCCACTTTCCGCAAGTTGCTGAACTGGATTCAATGACTTTGTATTTCGATGACACAGAAGGGCAGGGTGGCGTCGAAGCACCCAGCACCGTCGATGTCACCGACGGCACTAATTCGGTATCGCGTCCCGTCGTCGATACACCAGATCGTGGACAACTAGTTGTCACGCTCGATAACCTTGGCCTCACTGGTGACCAATTCGACGTCACGATCAGCAAGGGCGACAAGTGGTTCATGTTGAGCGAAGTTCAATTTGACGGACGGTACGTGCCAGAGCCGACCGGCATGGCGCTGCTTACATTGGGCCTTGCCGCACTGAGCATAGTGAGTCGCAAGTAACGCGATTAGTTTGTTCCGGGGCAACGCCCCAGCCGATTTGCTGCCGACATCCTAGCAAACGGCCCGGCCGATGGCCCAAGTTGTCGGTGTCACAGTTCTTCGACAGCCATCTGAATGGCGCGGACTTGGGCAAAGCGGCTGATTGCCATCTGGGTGACTTGGATCGTGTCGACACCCAAGTATTCACCCAGTTTGAAGGCGAGGTGCAAGTCTTGGACGCCATGAAAATGGTTGACCATCTGGTCGTCTAAGAAGATCTGGCTCATGGGACTCTCGATCCCAGACTCGAAAGCGTCGGCCAATTCGTCGATCCAGCTCTCCGGGACGCCCTTCTCGCGGCACATCTCCACCGGCCAGATATCACGCCCATTGCATTCGCTGAGCAGCATCAGGGCCTTTAGCCGGTCGAACATTCTCTTGACTCCGCTTGTTTGAGGTGAAACCATCTTTTATCGTAAATCGCGTTGGTGACACGGGGCAAGTGGTCCGACTTCGGTGGATCGTACCCGAGCGACGACAAACAGGATCTTGGTTTTTATCTCACACAAGAGGTTACGATGCGTTCAATATTTCAGATTTATGCGACCTGTGCAGTGTTCTGTCTAGCGACGTTGAGCGTTACGACCATTCACGCTGAAGATGCCAAACTGTCCGCTGCCAAACTTGGTTCGACAAAGAATGTGCACGTCTGCGGCGGCACCTATCTGTGTGGGCAACCAAGTGTCGAGGATCTCAAGCTGGCGAAGCAACGCGGTGTGGATGTGATCCTGACGTTGCGGGCGGACGGAGAGATCGACTGGAACGAAGAGTCGGCGACGAAGCAGTTGGGAATGGACTACGTTTGCATTCCGTTCCGCGCCCCCGATTCGCTGACCGACGAGGTTTTCGATCAGACTCGTAAGTTGCTGATCGATGCGGGCAAGGACGACAAAGCTGTCATGATGCATTGCGGCTCGGCCAATCGCGTCGGAGCGATCTGGATGGTCCACCGCGTGCTCGATCATGGGATCGACCTCAAGACTGCTCAGGCGGAAGCGAAAGAAGTTGGCCTGCGCACCGCGGGGTATGAGGCCCGCGCGATTGAGTACATCAAAGCGCAGCAGGCGAAATAGTGTCCGCCGGATCAGGCTGACCGGACGGATGGGCAGGTCTGCCTTTCATGAAATGGGCTGATCCGTTAACGAATCGTACGGATCGTCAGACATCAGACATCAGACGGATCAGTAAACGGATCGGCTTTATCATCTCTTCCTGCTAAGTAGGCTGCGGCATCCCAGCGTGATACAGCGCCTTCCGCGTGAACGGCGATGCGCTCGATCACGGGAAGAGCGCCAGGAAGCTCCGGCTGCGCAGCGATCTGATTTGGCACTTGGGCGTTAGCAGCGAGCGGCACGCTGCCCGCTGCATTTAATCCGCCTGCGGAATCCGCGCCAGGAACCTGGCGCGACGCCATGTAGACGAGTGCCGTGCGTACTTGCGCCGGGTTCAACCGCGTGTTCGCTGACATCACAAGTGCCGCCACACCGGCTGCGTGCGGCGCGGCCATACTCGTTCCGTACCAGGTCCCGTAGTCGTTGTTCGGCTGTGTGCTGTAGACGCTAACGCCGGGAGCCTCAACTTGCACCGCGCCGCTATTGCCTACTCGATTAGAAAACGCCGCGCGATTCCCTGCTGTGTCGTACGCCCCGACTGACAACACGTTGGTCAATTCGTTACTGTGAATCGCGGGATAGCTCGGTTCGGTCCGTCCGCCGTTACCCGCCGCGACGGTTACAAACACGTTATGATCTCGTGCATACACCAGGGCGTTGTAGATGGCCGCACTATAGCCGTCGGATGATAGACTTAGCGTGATGATGTCGGCGCCGTTGTCGACAGCGTACATGATCGCTGCGGCCACGTTGCTTGTTCTGCCATTGCCATTGGCGTCGAGCACTCGCAGCGGCATGATCTTGGATTGGAAGGCGATACCTGTCGAACCGACGCCGTCGCTCCGCGAAGCGACGATGCCTGCCACGTGTGTGCCATGGCCCGTCAAGTCGGCGACACTCGCATTGTCGTTCACGAAATTCCAACCGTACACGTCATCAATATAGCCGTTACCGTCATTGTCAATTCTGTCGCCGGGTACCTCCTCTGTGTTGCGCCAAATGTTGGTCGCCAGATCGTTGTGAAACCGATCGACACCCGAGTCGACGACTGCAACGACGACATCTTTACCGGCAAAGCCATACGCCCATGCTTCGGGAGCGTTCACACTGTTAACGCTCCAATTGCTGCTGCCGCCATATTGCACAACATCAGGTAGGGGCACAGGCAAGTCATTCGTCGTGCGCAGACTTGCTGCGGGGGTTGGTTGGACTTCCGTTTGAATCTGCAGCAAGTAGTCACTCGACACGTTGCCATGCGGAATCACGATCACAAAGTAGCTGCCCTTCGACAGGTAAGTCTCGATCGATTCGCTGACTGCACCCGCCTGATAGTTTCGACCCATCAGCCGATACGATGCATCAAACATGTAGACGTCGATGTCTGCACTCAGTTTCGACAACATCACCCGAACGTTGCTGTTCTCCGGCAAGTGGAACTGGAATACGTCTGCCGCATCAGGGCCGCCGATCGATTCACGCCGCTGCCAAGACGTGATCGTGCCTAGCTGAGTTGCTCGATTAAACGTGTCACCGCCATCGATCGTCACCGTAGATGGCGGCGTCGTAGCCGGCGAATTCGTTGGTGGCGGCGACGTCGCGGTTGCTGACGGCAGAATCTGCAAACGATAGTCGCTGGACTTCGGATCAACCGGGAAGAGCAGCACGAAATAGCTGCCCGATGTCAGGTTAAGTTGCAGTCGTTCGCTTGTCGTGCTCGCGTTGCGGCTTCGGTCAACTAGTTGCCCGCCCTGAGTGATCACATGCATGTCCACGTTGGCAGTCAGTTGATCCAGTTGGAACGTCACTGATTGGTTTTGTGGCACGTTGATCAAGAAGACATCGGCGGGATCCGTGTCGCCAACTTTATCGTGCAGGCCGACCGCTGCCGACAGCGTACCCAAGTCCGTCGCGCGGCCAAACGCATCGCCACCCAGGTCAGGCTTGGCCGCATCCTGACTGACAAGACCGTCGGTGCTTGGCGACAGTGCCAGCTGATAGGGCGTCGTCGTGTCGGCCGTCGATAGGACCAAGACAAAGTAGTCGCCAGCTGGCAGCAGGCGATGAATCGATTCCACCGTCGTGCCGGGTTCGCTCGAATATGCTTGCATTTGCTCTGCAGCATCGAACAGTGCCAACGTTGCGTCTTGCTGAAGATCAAACAACGCAACATCCACAATCGCCATTTCGCTCAAGTGGAACTCGTAGTAGTCGGTCGCATCGATGCCACCAACTCGTCCAACGCGAATTGTTGTCTCGCGCAAATTGCCGAGTGGCGCGGCCATGACGAATGAATCGCCCGCTTCGTCCAACGGAATCGGATCGTCCGCTTCACTGGAGGCATGCACCCAACCTGATTCTTCCACTGCCAACGTGTTAGCGGTGAGCAGGCTTCGCGCTTCCAAGAGTTCACGTACGAGAGATCGGCAAACAGATCGGTGCCGCATGGGATTGGGTCCCCCAAAGCCTGAAGGCAGTCGTCAGGGAGAAGCCGGACGGATGAGAATCGTGTGGCTTCCGGATGAGTCAAACAGATGAGTATGTTAACGTAGTTGTGCTGAAGACGCAGATTTGACGCAAATTCCCCACGTTTCTCAAGTATTTTCGTGTAAAATGTTGTGAGCGCTGTGACTAGCGTGCGTCGTCGGCAGGCGGCAGCAGCGATTGACATCGAAGGAATCGATTGAGGAAGGATGATTGAGTATCTCTGATTACTGAACGACAGTGCAGAGCGTCATCTGTGACTCTTTCGATGTATTCTGCGAACGGCGTGACGAGTACTGTTAGCCGGCAATTTCTATGTTCGAGCCATTGATAACGTGGCAAACGCACGTCCAATGGACGAAAGTGCGCTCCCCAACCTGGAGTGAATGCCCTACAATGGCCAGCAGCGGGCAACGTTTGGGATTGCAACTGAGTCCAACGAATAAGTAGATCTGCCGCAATCCGAACACGGTGCCTGCAAATACCCGCCTAGTGTCGACGTCTGATCGACTTGCTATCAGCTCGCGTCGATGCTTACTCAACTGACCTGCTCACCGCCCACCTGAAAAGGGAGCGCAGAACGGCCATGAGTACCGTCCTACAGCCCAAACCCGCAACGACTCCGTCGGCACCAGTGCCGACACCACCTGCCAAGCAACCGCCCAAGTTGCTGGACAAACCCGCGCAGAAACCGCAGACGGGCAGTCCTGCTGCGCCTCGCTCGCGCATGCGCTTGGTTCTGATTACTTCGCTCGTCGTGGTGGTTGTCGTGGGCATCGGCTGGTGGCTGACGCGTCGCGACGTCACCACCGTGGGTGGCGAACTTGTGTACCACACTGTGCAGCGCGGCGCGTTGGACTTGACGGTGACTGAACGTGGCAACCTGGAGAGCCAGGACAACGTGCAGGTTCTTTGCGAAGTTGACGACGTGAGTGGCGACGGCATCAATGGCACTCCGATTGTCTGGATCATTGACAACGGAGCGTCAGTCGCCGAGGGCGATTTGATTGTCGAGCTTGATTCGACGCCATTGCAGGAACGACTCGATGCGCAGGTCTTGCGGGTAGAAGAGCAGCGTTCGCAACTGACTCAAGCGGAAGTGCAGTTCGAAAACCAGATCACGCAAAACGAAACCACGTTGATGGAAGCCGAATTGGCGGTGAAGCTCGCCGAGCTGGCGCTCAAGCAATTCGGACACGAAGAGGCTGGCACTTTCCAGATCGATCTGCAAGACATCGAGTTACAGATCCAGGAAGCTGAAGCCGGCCAGATGATCGAACAAACGAATTTGCAGGGCGTCGAACAGCTCTACAAACTCGGGTACCGCAGTGTCGGTGAGTTGAACGAGGCGCGGTTGAATAACCTGCGAGCGCAACGTCAACTGGCGACGGCAATTTCCAAGCGGCGCGAGTTGGTGGAATTCGAGTACGAGAAGAAGAAGATGGAGCTTGAGGGTGCTCTGGTCTCATCACGCCAAGCACTTAAACAGGTAGGACTCGATAACACCGCCAAGTTGGCGCAAGTGCAGGCGAAGCTCTCCGCCGCCCAGCTTCAATTCGCTAAGGAAGAAGAGTTGCTAACTCGCTACCGAGATCAGGTAGCACGCTGCAAAATCTACGCACCGCAGGATGGCATGGTCGCGTACTGGGTGGAAAACGGTCGTTATCGTCGTGACGAGATTCGTGCCGGAGCGCCGGTGCGTCCGCGTCAACCGATTCTCACACTACCAAACTTGAAAAAGATGCAGGTGCGAACGTCGGTCCATGAATCGGTGCTGGATCAAATCAAGAAAGGGCTGCCCGCCACAGTGCGTGTTGATGCATTTCCTGACATGCAGTACACCGCCAGTGTCAACACGGTGGCCGTCTTGCCGGATCAAGGTGGTTGGTTAAGTTCGGACACGAAGGTTTATCAGACGATCATCACGATCGACGAGGATGTTCAGCTACTAAAGCCGGGGATGACGGCTGTCGTCGACATCCATGCAGCTCATTTGGATGACGTTATCAGCGTGCCCGTGCAAGCCATCGAGCAGGTCGGCCAGGAGAGTTGGTTGTACGTCGATCAAAAAGGCGCGCCCATTCGCCGCAGTGTCACGTTGGGAATGACGAACAGCAAGTTTGTTGAAGTGCGGTCTGGCATTCACGCTGGTGAACGTGTCGTGCTGAACCCAGGCGCCATCAACGACAAGTCGCGTCCGCAGGTGTCGGCGCCTGTCGCTCCCGAGGCCGAGTCGCCGGAGACAGAGCAGTCGGCCGGCGATAACGTTGGTTAGGCCATGTGGCGTACAACCTTCCGCTTGGGCATCCGCAACTTGATGCTGCACAAGTTGCGCAGCTTCTTGACGATGCTCGGGACGATCTTGGGTGTAGGTTCCGTGATCGCGATGTTGGCGATCGGTGAGGGCTCAAAACGCCACGCGGTGGAGCAGATCCGACAACTCGGTGCAGCAAACGTAATTATTCGTAGCGTCAAGCCCGACTTGGGTGATGAGGGCGACACCGGCACCACTAGCGGACAACAGCAAGTTAGTCGAGTGCTCGAGTATGGGTTGAAACACAGCGATTTCGATCGGCTACTAAGCGCGTTGCCGAACCTGAAGGTTGCCGTGCCGCTATCACTTGTTCGTAAGAATGCCCAGCACGGTCGTTACCGTGTTTCTAATGCTCGGATTCTGGGTACGACGCCCGACTATTTGTCCGTCAAGAATCTGCAAGTCAAGCGTGGACGTTTTATTACCGACGCCGATCTTCGTGCGACGGCGAACGTGGCCGTGTTAGCTGCTGGCGCGGCACGCCGGCTGTTTAGTTACACGGATCCGTTGGGTAAACCGCTCCTGTTGGGCGACGGTGCCTACGTCGTCATTGGAGTGTTGGATACGCAGGATCCAGGTGGCGCGGCGGCGGGTGCCGTCGGATTGCAGGATTTCAACAACGACATCTATGTGCCACTGACCTCTGCACAACGTCGCTTTGGTGAGTTGCAGATGATCGTGCGGGCCGGTAGCGAAGAGTTCGAACGCACTCAACTTAATGAAGTAACACTTACGCTGACAGACGAGTCGCACGTGTCTTCGACTGCTGAGATGGCTCGCCGTTTGCTCGATCAGTCGCACCGTCAACCCGATTACGAGATTCAAGTGCCGCTGGAATTGTTGCGGCAGGCGCAGCGTGAGAAACGCATCTGGAATCTCGTGCTGGGATCGATAGCCGGGATCTCATTGCTTGTTGGTGGCATCGGGATTATGAACATCATGTTGGCAACGGTGACCGAACGCACTCGCGAAATCGGCGTGCGACGTGCCTTGGGGGCAAAACGCCGTGACATCGTACATCAGTTTCTGATTGAGACGATGGTACTCTCAACAACCGGGGGTGTGGTGGGGATCGGCGTGGGCGTTGCCATCCCCTTTGTCGTGTCGTATCTCTCGGAAATTGAAACGGCCATTAGTCCGGTTGCGGTGTTGCTAGCCTTCTCGATCTCGGTGTTAATCGGGATCGTCTTCGGGGTTTATCCCGCACGCCGCGCAGCGCATCTCGATCCAATCGAGTGCTTGCGACACGAATGACAAACACTGCGGTTCGTATCGAGTACGAGTAGGAGTACGTACCCGTCCGTACTCTCTTCGTTTTCGTACTTGTACTCGTACTCAGCGAAGCGGTACTCGTACTCGGTGTGTGTCCGCGGTCGTGATGATTCGCGCGTTACTTCGAGCAAGAGTACGATTTGCGCGGCCCACTCTCGTCTTATGGCATCGCTTGCTCGCGCAACTCGATCGCTTCACCGGGTAACGGATGGCAATAGATGTGTTGCAGCAATCGGGTCGGCTTAACGCAGGGCGAGATTGTGCCGTACGTGGGTCCCGCGTTGATTGGGTAGATGAAATCGGCGGTGGGTTGATAATCTGGATTGTTAATCTGCGGCCAGAAGCCGCTTTCATCGAGTTGCATCAATTCCAAGTCGAGTACAAAACGAGCGCGATCGACGAGGTAGCCAATGCGCGAATTGGCGACACTGGTCAATGCTTGGCGCGAACCTTGCAACGCGTCCAACAAGTCCGTGCCGCGCACATTAGGTGTGCCGAGCGCCAATTGGAGTCGAATACTGATCACCTGTTCGGCTGCTAGTGCCGCTTGAGTGACGCTGATCGGGTATTGGACTCGAGTCAGTTCCAACGTGCGGAGACCGTTGCGGATGTCGAACTTGATTGTGTCCTCAAGTTGCATGACGGATCGACGCCCGGCCTGGTACCCGATCAAGCTCTGGCGAAATCGATTGCGTTGTGCTCGCCGATTGAACGGCAAGTCGAGCGATACGCGAAGTTGCGTACGACTATCATCGAAGTCGAAATCGAAGGGTTCGTTCTTGTCCGTACGCAGCGTGTGACTGGCGCTCAGGTTGAGTATTGACTTGAGATCGTCGGATGCCAACTTCATGCGACGCCAGTCGTCAGCTAGGAAGCCGCGTTCGTTCATCATGTCGAGCCGCTGAATCAGGGCGGTTAGCATCGCGTCGTCGACATCGATATCCACCTCCGGTAGACTCGGGCCAGATTCGCCGATGAGTCGATCGGTGAATTCAAGCAGTCGGTCAGTGGCTTCGAGTGCTTCGCTGTTCTTCTGCTCATTCGTGCGAGTTGCATCGTAGCCGAGTTGGCTGTCAAGTTGTTGAATGAGTTGTCTCGTCGCCTCCAACAACGCGTCAGCTTCCTGATAGAGGTCTTCGAGTTGCTGTTCGTTGGGATTAGCGGCGAGCTTGCCACGCGATTCTTCCAGTCGGCGATCGAGTTCAAGATATCGTTGCTGGGCCGCAGACATTAAGTTGTCAGTCAGTTCGCCTGTGTCTCTCAGGTAACGCAGTTGCAGATCGATCAGATGCAGTCGCGAACCGATTAGATCCATTTCGCGCGAGTACACGAAGATTGGTGGCTGCAGAGCCTGTGGATCTGCTGCGACGTCATATGCCGTCTGATCACGTTCGACGGTATCGCGAGCTTGTTCGAATAGGAAGTAGAGATAGAGTTCACGCAACGTAGGATCTACCGGTTGCTCTGATGACGACTGCTGCCGCATTTCCAGCCATTCGATCACTCGTTCGAGCATGAAGAAGTCATCGTTCAGCAGGACTGCTCGTTTGGGGGTTGCTTGACTGCGTCGATTGACGACGCGGCGACGCCAACGTCTCACACGTTCCGCCGCGACTTGCGTTTGATCCTGTAACGTTAAGCTTTCGAGTTCATTCAAGTCGATGCGAATACGATATTCCGTTGGTAGCCCAAGTGTTAGCTTCAACTGATCCAGGTCACGTTCAAGTTGATTGCAGACCTGAATCAAATTACTGCGACCGGACAGCATACTTTGCTCAAACTGATCCACTGCGACTTGATTGGGCGCGTTCTTCACTTCTGTAGCGACTTCGGCCTGAGCACGTTCGACGGTGCGGACGAGGGCGAAGTAGTTTTGCGAGTTGATTTCGATGCTTCGATACGTGCGCAGGATTCCGTAGTACCGTGATGCGATATCGTAGAAGAACTCCTTGCGATAACGAGCGAACGATCTGGCGGAATACACGAGTTCGCGTTCGGCACCAATCAGCGGCTCGAGCAGAATATCTCGTTGCAGCACGCTCTGTGTGAGTTCAAAGAACAGTTCGGAAGATACGTCAGACGTAAACCCCTGCGGGCCATTAAATGTCAGTATCACGTCATTCGCAAAGCGCGTCAGGAAGTTTCCGCCTGTGGCGAGCATTCGCTCCATCCCGACGCCGTTGGAGATGCCGAGCGTGTTAACCGTGTTGCCATTTACTCGGTCATGCGCGTAGTTGACTGATGTACCGTTGCCGAATGGCGAAAACTTAAGTTGGTAGTCGAACCGTTCGAGTGACACGGCAAGTGCTGCGACGTAGAGCCGTTCCTTTTCGGTTTGATACTCACGACTATTCTGTCGCGCGAGACGAATCAACTCCGTCAAACCAGTGGCCTGTGTTCGATCAGTGCTGGCGTCACTCGCGGCAAGCTGAAACGAACGGTCGTGCTCTTCACGCACACTTTCAAAGCCCAGCATGTGCTGCATACAACTTGCTGGCAACGCCTGCCAGTATTCAGCCGGGATCGGTTGAGTCGGCGCTTCGCTGACCGCCTCTTTATAAATGTCGAGCGAGCCCGGTTGGGCCGGTTCCGCAGGGGGCATGTTTGTCGTCGCAGCGACACCGGCGGCCGACGCTGTGTCTGAGATCTCCGGCAAGGGGCTCGGTTCAGGCGGCGGCAACATCTCTGACAGCGGGGCAATCTCCGCGGGCGACTCGGCCTGAAAACTGACGAGCTGAATGCTCGGTTCGGCATCGGGCAGTTTCTCGGTTGGCTCTGTCGACGGGAATCGCCAAAGCGTCGTACGCGGATCGACAGTTGTCTTTACTAGGGCATCGAAGGAGGACTTCGCGGAGCCAGTGACCGTCGGAGACACGTCCGTCGCGTCCGGTGTGGCCGGCGTCGTCGCTGCCGGTGACGATTGTTG
>JAGQPK010000159.1 GCA_020426755.1 Planctomycetales bacterium | reverse complement strand
ATCGAAGGCCGCGTTGTCGAGCGGATTGTAGATTAGGTGGAGATAAGCCAGTAGGTCCTTGATCTCTTTGCGTTGGTAGAACTCCACGCCGTTCACGATCTGATACGGAATGCCTTCGCTACGCAACAAATGTTCGAACGTGCGTGACAAGGCGTTGACACGATAGAAGATCGCAAAGTCGCGCGGGCGACGCCCATTGTCGCGGATCTGTCGCGTGATTTCCTGAACGATATCTTCCGCTTCTTGATTGTGCGTGTTGTAGGTGGCCAGCACGACGGGGGCACCTTCGGGATTGTCGGTGAACAGATCCTTCGGCTTCCGGCGCAAGTTATTCGAGATGAGCGCTTGAGCAACACGCAACACGTTAGGAGTGCTGCGATAATTCTGCTCTAAACGCACGACGCGCACCTTCGGATAGTCTTTCTCAAAGTCCAAGATGTTGCTGAGATTCGCGCCACGCCAGCCGTAGATCGATTGATCCGGATCCCCGGTCACCGCCAAGTTCGGATAGACGTTCGACAAACCTCGCACAATGGCGTACTGGGCCAGATTCGTGTCTTGGTACTCATCTACCATGACGTATTGGTAGGCTTCATCAAGGTGTGAACGGAGTTCGGGCGACTGCTTGAGCAGCGTCACCGTATGCAACAAAAGGTCATCGAAATCGACAGCGTTAGCAGCTAGCAGTTCAGCCTGGTACGCGGGATACACTTTCTTCACCGCCGAAGAAATCTCGCCTGTATCGCGATCGTGAAAATCGTCAGCGGCGATGAGATGATTCTTGAGCCAGCTGATTTGACTCGCCATACGTTCCGGCGTCGTCATCGTTTCGGCAATGTCCAGCCGCCGCAGAGCCTTCTTTAACGCCTGGCGGGAATCCGACGTATCGTAAATCGTAAAATTCGTATCCAATCCCACGTAGTTCGCATAGCGGCGCAACAAGCGAGCGCAAAAGCGATGAAACGTTCCGATCCACACATCGGCGCCGGGAGCCAACCGGCGCACGCGGGCCTTCATCTCGTCCGCAGCCTTGTTGGTGAACGTTAACGCCAAGATGTTGCCGGGATGCACGCCGTGCGCTAACAGATTTGCAATGCGGTGCGTTACGACGCGAGTCTTACCGCTGCCCGGGCCGGCCAAAATGAGCAGCGGTCCGTCGAGATGTTGCACCGCTTCGCGCTGCGGCTCAGTCAGTGACGCGAAAATCTCGTTGCTCATCGTGTTCCAGTCCGTTACCACGTGCCGCTTTGGCACTCGCCCGCCAACGTACCCCTCCTAAGTCGAGTCCACCATTATACGGCGACGCGCGAAACTGCTAAACCAGGTTTGCGACTATAATGAATGACTAGCCAGATGGGGAACTAGCGCCAGCTCCGTACCGACGCTAACGCCTTGCGGCGAAACCAAACCAGGCGGCGAACTGAAAGTCACAAGCGGAAAATCCACATACTGACGAGGACCTGCGCTTGCTTCTCAACGTCAATGAGAATTCGAATCGCGGACGAATTTGCGCGAAACGTAGACCGAAGGCCAGCATACTGCTGCACACGCTGGCGGTGCTTGGGCTCCTGTTCACTGTCGAGGCAGCCGCTGCTGCTCCTCCCCCTAGACGTGTGGCCACGCCGGCGTCGGATGCCGCGCGGCCCCAGCCGCCAGATTGGTCCAAGCTCCCCGGGAATCCGTTCTTTGCCAACGCGTTGACGGAAGGACTGCGCGGTCCGCGGCCAGTTCCCCCTGAGTCAGCTGGGACTGCTGTGAGTCGCGTTGAGCACGACTCGCCGGCCGCGACCGACGCAGGAGGTAACCAGGCGGATTGGTCACGCTGGATCTCACGGGACACCTTGGAGAACGAAATTAAAGCGGTCAAATTGGCCTGCGACGTCTCGTTGCGAAATGAAGGTGACTTCAAATCTCAAGGCTATCGCGACGTGCGGCGTCAATTCAGCTGCGCTGCGACTTTGTTTGCCATTATCAGCCAATATGATCAAACTGTTCGGTGGCAAAAGCATGGTGTCATGATGAGTCGCAAACTGGCTCACGCCGCGCTCAACGCGAAGATTGGCAGCACGCCCGTGTACCGAGAAGCGATCGCCGTTCAGCAGGATCTTAGTGACTTGATTGGCGGGGCCCAGCTGCCGGCTGAGAATGGCGATCTTGCTGAGGACTGGTCCGAAATCGCAGATCGTCAGTTGATCATGCAGCGACTCGAACGATCCGTGCAGCAGGACTTGGCTGCTGCAGTGGCGTCGGCCGGCGAATTCTCTGGAGTCGCGGATGAGGTGGTACATGCGAGCGAATTGACGGCGGCGTTTGGCCACGTGCTAACGCGATCTGGCATGGAAGATGCCGACGACTCGGAGTATGTTCGCTGGTGCGAGGAACTCAAGGCGGCCGCACAATCTATGTTGCGTGCCATCCGAGATCAAGATTACGACGCAGCACGCGAGGCTCACGGCGCGCTGAAAAACTCTTGCGTGGGCTGTCATGAAGTTTATCGCGGGTAAGACCGATTCAAATGGCCAACGCCGACCCAAATTCTAATGCCGGCCCATCCGTGCCCGCGTCGACGCAGTCTACTCGTCGCGACTTCCTCCAAGGCAAGTCAGCTGTAGACGCCGTTGCAGATATCGGCCGGATGATTGATGAGCGGCGCGGCGGAAATGCAGGTCAAGCACGTGCGAGGTCCAGCGGTGACCCTGGGCAAGAGCCCGGTAGCTCACGTACGTATGCCGTCGAGGTCAGCCGTCGCGCGATGGCCTGCGAGTTTTCTTATTTCTTGAACGCGGGACAGTATGAGCACGGAACCGAGCGCGCACTTGAAGCGCTCGATCGCATTGAAGAGCTCGAAGATCAAATGTCCGTGTACCGTCATCGGAGTGAGGTGAGTTTGCTCAACGCGACAGCTGACAAACGGGCTGTTCGCGTCGAACACCGATTGTTCGGCTTGCTTACCGAATCGGTGCAGCTTTTCCGCGACACACGCGGTGCTTTCGATGTCACTGCTGGGCCGCTAATTAAGATCTGGAATCGGCTGCGGCGTGAAGGAGTCATGCCGTCGCCGGCGGAATTGACTGCGCTTCGCGAAAATGTTGGCTCTGACAAGTTGGAGCTCGACGAGACCCACTGCACGGTGCGGTATCTTCGGCCTGGTGTAACAATTGACTTGGGCGGTATTGGCAAAGGCTATGCGCTTGACCGCGCCGCGGACCTATTGGCTGAACATGAAATCCATGATTACCTCGTGCATGGCGGAACGAGCAGCCTGTTGGCGCGGGGGAGTCGCAAGTCCGGCACCGAGTTGCCGGGCTGGATGGTGGGCGTCCAGCATCCGCTGCGTGCGGATCGGCGGTTGGCCGAGTTCCAACTTTGCGATCGCGCTGTGGGAACGTCGGGCGCCGGCACTCAACAGTTTTATTATCAAGGCAAACGGTACGGACACATCATCGATCCACGCACGGGTTACCCGGCAGATGGCATCCTGTCCACCACTGTGATTGCCCCGTCGTCCGCGGTCGCCGATGCGTTGTCGACTGCGTTCTACGTGCTGGGGCTCGTCGGCGCGACGGAATACTGTCAACGCCATCCCGAGGTCTCGGCACTGATTACGACACCTAGTCGCCGCGGCGGCGCTGTTGAGTTGCACGCGATCAACTGCGATAACCTGATCTGGCGACGTTGCGATGAAAACTGAACAGCTCGCTTGGTTAGCAAATGAATCGCATTGCTTCTGCGAGCTCACAAGAGTCCGTCAGGGTCGATTCGCACAAGCTGCAGCATCGCAGCACGTCAATTCATGAATGTCGAACTGGCATCCGTCATAGGTATCTACTGATGATAAACGTTACTAAGCTGTTTAAACTCCGCCGTCGTGGCTGTTTGACGTACGCGAAGGCGAGAATTAACCGGCTGGCGGTGATCCTCCTCACATTGTTTGTTGGTGCAACTTCTGTATTTGCACAAGCGACGACTGATGCGACAGACTCATCGAACGCCGCTGCAGATGCACAGGAAGAGTCACGGTTACTCACTGGAATTCGGCAGTTGACCTTTGAAGGCAAACGGGCTGGAGAAGGGTACTTTAGCCGCGACGGCCAGATGATGGTTTTTCAGAGCGAACGCGACGCTGCAAATCCGTTCTATCAGATCTATCTTATGGATTTTGCGACTGGCGACATCGAACGGATCTCACCGGGGATCGGCAAAACGACTTGCGCGTGGATTCACCCCGACGGTAACGAGGTACTGTTTGCTTCAACTCAAGACGATCCGCAGGCAAAGGACAAACAGGCTGCCGAGTTGAAGGAACGCGAGCAAGGTACGCAACGTCGTTATGCTTGGGACTACGACGAATACTACGACCTGTACCGCTATGACCGTAATCAAAAGACATATACGAATGTGACGAATACGCGTGGCTATGATGCCGAAGGTTCATGGTCACCGAATGGGAAGCTGATCGCGTTTGCGTCCAATCGGGCGGCCTATGCCAAGCCGCTCAGCGAGACAATGCGCCAACGCTTGGAGATGGACCCATCGTATTTCATCGATCTGTATTCGATGGATGCGGATGGTGGGAACATACGCCAACTGACTGATATGCCTGGTTACGACGGTGGGCCCTTCTTTTCGCCCGACGGAACGCGGATTTGTTGGCGCAGGTTTTCGGAAGACGGTGCTCGCGCAGAAATCATGTCGATGGCGTTGGACGGCAGTGACGTGCGCACGTTGACGAAATTGGGCGCCATGTCTTGGGCACCCTACTACCATCCGTCGGGACAGTATTTGATCTTCACAACCAACGTGCACGGCTTCGCTAATTTCGAATTGTATTTGATCGATGCGTTAGGCCAGCACGAACCCGTCCGAGTAACCTTCACCGATGGGTTCGATGGACTGCCCGTTTTCAATCCTGACGGCAAGCAGTTGTCATGGACAAGCAATCGCACGCCCGGTAAGAACTCGCAGATTTTCCTCGCGGAGTGGAATCATCAGCACGCGTTGGAGTTGCTCGGATTGGCGGGTAACGCCAACGAACGGCCGGCAGCGACCGTGGCCGCCTTGGATTCGCTGCGCGCATCTCAGCCGGATTGTTCACCGCAAGATATTCTCCGTCACGTCGATTACTTGTGCCGCCCCGAATTGCGCGGTCGACGCACGGGATCGGATGGCGAGCAGGCCGCTACTTCGTATGTTGCGGCGTATTGGGATCAGTTAGGGCTGGCTCCCGCTGGAGATAACGGCAGCTGGTTTCAAGGCTTTGATTTCACCTCTGGCGTCGCACTCGGAGAAGGCAATCGATTGACGTATGCCGACCGCAACTACACGATCGAGAAAGACTGGATGCCATTGGGCTTTTCCGGTACCGGCAAGTTCGACGCAGCTGAGGTTGTGTTCGCTGGATATGGAATCGTCGCACCGGAAAGTGAAGGCAACGCAGGATACGACTCATTTGTGCACCTCGACGTCGCCGGCAAATGGATTTTGGCATTTCGCTTCATGCCAGAAAACATTCCCGCGGAGCGTCGCCAATACTTGGCTCGCCACTCCAGTACACGTTTTAAGGCCATGGTCGCGCGCGATAAAGGCGCCCACGGCCTGATTCTCGTCAGTGGCCCGAACTCGTCCGTTCGCGAAGAACTGGTGCAGCTTCGCTTTGATGGGTCGCTCAGCAGCGCCAGCCTGCCGATCATTAGTGTGTCGGATGAAATCGCCAATGAGTGGTTGAAGGGGGCAGGCAAGACGCTTAAGGAGCTACAGGATTCGCTCGATGGTGGCGATTTGCAGATGGGAATTGCCTTGGACAACGTGTCGCTGGACGCACAGATCGACATTCAGCAAGTGACGCGACAAGGTCGTAACGTGCTGGGACGCTTGATGGCAGGTGAGCAGCCTTCGGAGCAAGTAATTGTCGTCGGTGCTCATATTGATCATCTCGGCGAAGGTCCACACGGTTCATCATTGGCTAAACCGGATGAACGCGCAGGGATTCATTACGGCGCTGATGATAATGCGTCGGGCGTGGCCAGCATGTTGGAAATGGCACAATGGTTGGCGGCGCTGAAGGCCGAAGGGAAACTCGCAATGAAACGCGACATCTTGTTCGCCGCCTGGTCCGGAGAAGAGGATGGTTTGATTGGTTCCTCCCACTTCATCAAACAGTGGGCCGATACGATGGGACCTCACCGTCACGCCGCCGCCCAATCGGCACCCACGGCGGGCCACGCTGCAAGTGCGTCCAGCGGCGATGCGGCGAAGCGCGGTGAAGATGAAGCTGGCTCGCAACATGGCACGTCAGCCCCAGCCAGCATCTATCCACAGGTTGCCGCCTGTTTGAACTTGGACATGGTGGGACGTCTAAACAAGAAACTCATTTTGCAGGGCGTCGGCTCGTCCACCGTGTGGCGCGGAGAAATTGAACGGCGCAATGCCTTGCTCGGTTTGCCGATCACATTGCAGGATGACAGTTACATACCAACCGATGCCAGCGCGTTCTACATGCGCGGCGTGCCGATCCTCTCAGCATTCACCGGCTCTCACGAAGAGTATCACACACCGCGCGACACGCCTGAAAAGCTGAACTATGATGGTGCTGCCCGGATCGCGCGGTTCATGGCACTCGTGGCTCGTTCGTTGGCGATCAGCGATGAGATCCCTGACTATCAAACACAAGCGGGACCGGAAGCCGACCGACCGCGTGCTGCGCTCCGCGCCTACTTGGGTACGGTGCCGGACTACGCTGAGTCAGACTTGAAGGGTGTCAAGTTGTCGTCAGTCGCCAAAACGGGCCCGGCGGCCGCTGCAGGTGTGGCAGGCGGCGACGTCATCGTTAGCCTGGCCGGTCGAAAGATCGAGAATATCTACGACTACACTTATGCGATCGAGGCGTTGAAGATCGGGCAACCAACAGAAATCGTCGTGAAGCGAGGCGACAAGGAAATCAGAATGCAAATCGTCCCCGCCTCGCGCCAGTAAGCCGTTGAATATTGAATGTTGAATGTTGAATGTTGAAGTGAGGGCTGCGTATCAAAAGTTCATCACTAGCGCCGAGAAATCGTGTATTCGCTTCGAAGTTCGATATTCAATATTCGATATTCGATATTCGATATTCAATCTAACCGTATCTGACTTGCACGATACGCCATAGCGAACGGATGGCTTCAGACCAGGTGATTTTGCTTTGGCCGCGATGTCGATCGACGAACACGATCGGTACTTCAGCAAATCGCGCGTCAGCACGCTGGAGCCACCACAGCAGTTCTTCGAAAACGGAATAGCCGCGGGATCTCACTTCGTTTAGATCGAACTTGCGCAGAATGTCCGCGCGGTAGACGCGAAACGCTCCGCTCGTATCGTTCACGGTTAGCCCGAGCCACCAGCGGGCGAATCCGTTGATGCCCCGGCTCATCAAGCGACGTTGTAGCGGCCAGCCTTCGATGCCGCCTCCTGGCACGTAACGCGAGCCAACCACGACGTCGACCATCGACGCGTCGTTGTCATCCAGTCGCTGCAACATCGCCGGTAGGAACTTGGGGTCGTGACTGAAGTCGGCGTCCATTGTTGCCAGCACTGGGTAGCCGTGCTGCAGACCGTAACGCAAGCCATCCAGCGTCGCGGTGCCGAGGCCAAGTTTGCCGGCCCGATGCAGACATTTCAATCTGGAATCACCGGCCGCGCGTTCGTCACACCAGACCCCTGTGCCGTCGGGACTATTGTCGTCGACAATTAGTAGGTGAGCGTCGGGCAGTTGCGTGAAGATTGCCTCGACTAGTGGCGGCAGGTTTTCTCGTTCGTTGTATGTCGAGATGCAGATCAAATACGGAGCGGAAATCGTCGGCTTCTCCATCGGGATGCAAAGGGCTGGAGTGCTGCGGAAGGTGGCGTAGCGGGTTAGCTTTCCGCGGTGCCGATTTTAGCGGAGATGAGTCGCCTTTGTTGGCGTGTTCAGGTGTTTACTTCGCCGGCCGGTAGAATGTTAGCGAGTTGCGATCCAGATCATACAGCGCGAACTCACGTGTTGCCCAAGGTGTGTCGCGGATGCCTTGCGAACTACACTCAATGCCCCGCTGCTGGTATTCCAGAAAGAGCGTGTCAGGATCGTCCACGAGGAATCGCAAGCGGATGATGCTCATTTCGTGTTCGTACTGAAACTGCATGTGCAGTTCGACCTCATCCCGACGAAAGCCAACATAATTCGGCGCATCTTGGCTGTCTTGGAAGGCAAGTTGAAATCCAAGCTGCTGCGTGTAAAACGAGATCGCTCGGGCGACGTCACGTGTGCCAATTATCGGATGAGTTTGTCGGAACATGGTGACTCCATTGCGGCACAGCGTCTGTAGAGCAACGGTGCGTTACGCCGATCGCGGCACGATGACGACGGCCCGCCGACCTTGGAATGCGCCGACCCGAGCCTGAAATTGGGGCTGCGCTTCACCGCCCAATGACAGTTCCATTAAACCATCAACTTCGCAATTCGAGAGCAGCACGTCGCCGGGACGCAGATGTGACAGCTCAACGCCACTAATTGCTTCCGCTTCGAAGTAGGCAACTAGTTCGCGCGGATCACAGTCGGCCTCATCTGAGCCGTCGGACGAAACATTGTTGGCCGATTCGTTTGAGCGTGGAGCTACCAGCAGCTTGTCCACAATTTTGCGAATCGCGCGCAGCGGCAAGCATAAAGTCATCTCGCCACATTGCTCAGCGACCCGGACCTGAAATGCCAACGTGACAACCGATTCGCTCGGTGCCACAACACGGACGCGTTGCGCGTGGTTTTCTATGTGGTCGACTGAAAGTTCGACCGCCAGCATCGGCTCCCACGCATCATGGAGTTCGTCGAGCAGCATCTTGACGACGCGCCGTGTTAGACGTTGTTCCAATTCCGTCGGGGGCCGACTCGGAATCTGGCAGATGCGTTTGCCGCCGCCCAGCAGGCAATCGAGAACGGGGAAGAGCAGTTGCGGGCTCACATCCAGCGCCAGCGACGTGGGCAGCGGCGCTGCTTGGAGCACGACGTAGCACGTTGGATTGGCACGGCTGAATGCGAATTGGCTGTACGACATCGAGTTGACGGCAGCCAGACGAACTTCGACGAGTCGCTGAAGTCCTTGTGAAAGCGCGTCAGCAAATCGGTCTGCCACATCTTGATGAAATGACTCAACGACATC
>JAGQPK010001596.1 GCA_020426755.1 Planctomycetales bacterium | reverse complement strand
GATGTCGAGCCGCACCGTTGGTCGTTCTCATCGAATCAACTCCACTTTCTTTCGTACACCAGGTCTCGATCCTTTGTGGATCGACGTTGTCCTACCCGCATACGTGACACAATACTGGAAACGTTTTCAGGGGCTTTCGCCCTATTCGACTACGGTCCAAACGATTCGTCTGGATTAGTAGCTATTTCCACACAACGCTTTGCGAATAGCCTTTTCATCCACGGTGGCAACCGTGGTGGTGCCTCGCAAATTTCGCTTCCGCTTTTGGCTCATCCGAGCCGCCAAGTGGCTGGTACCGGCTTGCCGATGCTTGGCCTTTCCGGTGGCGGTCAGTCGAAACCGCTTCTTGGTCCCCTTATGGGTCTTTTGCTTGGGCATCTTTCCTAAACCTATATATCGAGGAAAATCAAATGTAGCGAGTCGCGTATTCTAGACGGTTTTACTCGCCGCTTCTAGGGAACTATCGGAATTCTGCTCGGACCGCTCGATTCGACTTTGCCGA
>JAGQPK010001595.1 GCA_020426755.1 Planctomycetales bacterium | reverse complement strand
TTTCATGATGTATCCATACAAAATAAAACGGAGTCCCTGGCGGACCTGCGAATACTTGACCACCCTGGGTGTTTCAATCTGTGGTAACAGCGCTTTGGCACGCTCAATCGGCCCGGCCACCAGTTGCGGAAAGAACGACACAAACAGGGCGAAGTTGAGAAAATCGCGGGTCGGCTTCAACTCACCTCGATAGATGTCAATCGTGTAACTCATCGTCTGGAACGTATAGAAACTGATTCCAACTGGCAGTACGATCGAGGCAATCGTCAGATCCATCGAAAGTCCCAGAGGGCCCAGCACTCGATCCAGATTCTGAACGAAGAAGTTGAAATACTTGAAGAAACCCAGCATTCCCAGGTTCGAAACCATGCTGGCCATCAGCCACCAGCGGCGGGTTCGCTGGGATTTCGCTCCTTCTATTTTCAACCCGCATACATAATCCACCAAGGTGGACAGCGCAATCAGGGAAAGAAATCTCCAGTCCCACCAGCCGTAAAAGATA
>JAGQPK010001594.1 GCA_020426755.1 Planctomycetales bacterium | reverse complement strand
CAGTTCCAACAAAGCGTCTACAAAGCGTGCCGCGAGATCCCCGCCGGCACCACACTTACGTATGCCGAGTTGGCAGCCAAGGCGGGTTCGCCGCTAGCCGCCCGCGCCATTGGGAATGCGATGTCGCGCAATCGGATGCCAATCGTCGTCCCCTGTCATCGCGTGGTCGGGTCACACGGATCTCTGGGGGGCTTCTCGTCGCCGAGCGGACTTGACATGAAACGGCGGCTGCTCGCGATGGAATGCCAATACGGCGGTTAAGGATCAAGCGATCGGGCCCTGAGCGACGCGAATGTAAGTTCGCCGATAGGTGTTACCGGCGGTTCGGATGGGTCGTCATCGCGTAGCGATTGTTGACGGTAGGCCGGCGATTTATCGCCGGCGTACATGTCGCGCGATGCACGGCATGTCGCGTCGAGGCATTTGAACGCACGTTAAACCGCTACCGAATTGCCCATCATGCAGTGTGGCGGTGATTGTGATGCGGATGTCATGCTGTCGC
>JAGQPK010001593.1 GCA_020426755.1 Planctomycetales bacterium | reverse complement strand
CATTTCTGAAGTTCTCGAAAGTGGTCGAGTTCTGGGATTTAAGAACGCCCTTGTGAGCAATTGGCATGATCGGACGACGACGAAAGTCAGGTTGAACCGCTGAAGTAATTAAGGAAACATTACTCGACCCAGAGTCCAAAATCGCGCACCTTCGTGAGATGAGGCAGTCCGAAGCACATGCCACCTCGATCGCCGCGTTCGTTAATGAACGGTCCATCGCTCTCTGTGTTTGCGGTCAGAGGCGGGCTCCACCTCGCGCTCGTTGACTCGGCATGGAAAGGGTATCTACGGGCATTGTTCTTGGTCGTTGGCGTGGGCGTGTCGCCGCACCCGAAAACCTGAACGGCGGGAAACACCAGCGAACCAATGACGGTTCGTCATTGCGCAGCTAAGCCCAACTGCGTCCGCGTGTCGGACCGAGGCAAAAGAGCGACTTGCTCCCATCAATAATGGCGCATTTTTCGGAACTAATCGTCGTAGCTTCTGAGTGTCGCATTCGATCGC
>JAGQPK010001592.1 GCA_020426755.1 Planctomycetales bacterium | reverse complement strand
CTCTCTTCGAAAGGATATTCGGGTGGGGAGTTAAGACTAGCCTCAATGACGTCGATTTGGCAAAGCAAAACTCCGTAAAGGCATCAAAGGCATATTGTCGCCACCGAACGGGACAAGAGACAAAACCCCTCAACCAGACTCTCAACGTCGAGTGATCTCCGCCTGAGTGGATTTGTTCCCGACGCAACCTAACTGGACTACGTCACTTCGGCTGTTTCTCCGAGATTTCGCACAACGGCGAACGGAAAGTGACGCAGTCCAGTGCGCCACAGGGCGGTTTCTTAGCCGCAATGCAGTGCCTTAGCCCACAGGGCGGTTTCTTAGCCCGCAGGGCGACAGATCCCTGCCGGTGGTGTAAACCACCGGACAGTTGGCTTTAGGACCGTTAGCCCGGAGGGCGGCATATGAGTGGCGTCACTCCCAGAGATACTTGCGGTCATACTCGATGTCATGGTCCGCGAGCATCCTCAAGTACTCATCTTGGAAACTTTGCTTTTTGTGATGA
>JAGQPK010001591.1 GCA_020426755.1 Planctomycetales bacterium | reverse complement strand
CGTCCAGGAACACGGGGCCAGCACCGGCGTAGAGGATTGGATTGGCCGATGCGCAGAAGGTAAGAGTCGGGCAAATAATCTCCGACCCTCGCGGCAGATGCAATTTGTGGATTGCCAAGTGGAGGGCGGCCGTGCCACTGGACACCGCCACCGCGCCAGCGACGCCGACTCTCTCGGCAAAACGCCGCTCGAACTCGGTCAATTGAGGACCAACCGGAGCGATCCAGTTGGCTGCGAAGACGTCGGCTAGATACTTTTGCTCGTGCCCCGACATATGGGGCGGTGACATGTAGATCCGAGGCATACGGGTGGCTAGCAGCGGTGTGAATGGGAAAGACGGCCAGACCGATAGCCTACGCTACCGAGGGATCCGCTGGAAGCCAGGATAGTAACTCATGTAAGCCCCAAAACGCGGCAGCCCTCGCGTCGACCACCCAACTTTGCCGGTGATCATCATCTGCGATGCCTGTTGCTGACTCTCTCGCACCTGATTTTGGATCTGGTTG
>JAGQPK010001590.1 GCA_020426755.1 Planctomycetales bacterium | reverse complement strand
ACTGAATCCGCCGAGAACCCCGGATTCGGGCCGGATGCACTGCGTAGCTTCGAGAATGCGGTGCAGCCTTGATTTTGAGCCACGGATGGCACGGATAACACGGATGTAACCGAACGAAACAGCATCCTGATGGCGGCACGGATCGACCTTGCTGTTGTACACAACGGTAAGCGACCAAAACTGACTGATAGGTTAAGCGACGAAAGATTGACTACGAAGACATGAAGTGAGCTAGACCGCTTGCTCCTCGTCCGGTCTACCGTCATCAATCGCTACGCGATGCAGACCAAACGACGGGTGCGTATTCGGTAGTGGCAAATCTTGACACCAGACTCAACGGGCCAGCAAGAGCAACTTCATTCCAGTGAAGTGTTACAAAAGCTTCAACGACAAGCGTCGGTTTAACTGCTGAAAAACCGACGTGAGGATCATGCTTCTCGCGGCCTGCTGACTTCGCGGCAAGGCGATTCTTATTACGCGCGACGTCGGCGAATGACGCCGAGCAGGC
>JAGQPK010000158.1 GCA_020426755.1 Planctomycetales bacterium | reverse complement strand
CAGGGTACGTTGTTGGTCCACATCCGGCAGGCGGCCTTGCGTGAATTCGGTGTCAATCACGCTGAGGTCCTGGAGTCGTTGTCGAAACCGCCCGGGCTCGACCGCAGCGCTCATGTCGGGCAGTGGAGATAGCGGGTCACCGATTTGGAAAGCGTCATACTGGTCGCCCAAGTAGCCGCCGCGCGACGGACTGTTGCCGGGAAGAATCGACACATGTCGCGGTATTTCTGTGCCGCCCTGTTCCAGCTGATGACACATGACGGCGCCAATGGATGGATGAATCAACGCGGGGACCGGGCGATAACCCGTCTTCATGTTGTAGACCGCGCGTTCGTGGTCGCCTTCCTTGCTCACGACGGAACGGATGAGCGTCATTTGATCGAGCACTTCCGCAGTGTGCTCCATGCCTTCTGCCAGTTGAATACTTTTAACCGACGTGGCAATCGCTTTGGTGCCGCCAGCGATATTGCGATCTGGATGAGGGTCGAATGTTTCAAGTTGACTGGGGCCGCCGGCCAGCCAGAGCCAAATAATCGACTTGGGCTGACGACTGTCTGTTAGTTGCTCGGCCTGCCATGCCAGCGTTTCCGCGACGCCCGTCAACCAACATAGGCCACCAGCGCCGACAAGTTTTAGCAAGTTGCGACGATGCATGTTAATGATTCCAAGTGAATTCTGCCGAGTTCATCAAGGCCCAACTTAGGTCCTGCAACGCTTGCTTGCGTTGGCTGCCGTTCTCTGCGCGGACTCGTTCTAGAAAGTAATTGGCTTCCGTCGTCGAAGGCCGCCGCGTCAGTGCCGTGAGATACGCAGTCTCGATCGCTTGTTCATCCGAAGCAGAAAGTACAGCGATTCGCGTAATAGCGTTGCCAACTAAATCTTCCTTGGTACGGTCACGCACAACATGACCGTTCATCAAGAGTAGCCGTTGTGGAATCGTGCCACCTCGATCCGAGAAATCATCTTCGCCCGTATCTCCAAATCGTTTGACAAAGTCCTTGTGTTGGTCGTAGCGAGCCATCCGCAGCAGGATGTGCATGTCGGCGTCGATGGTGGTCAAGCTGGAAGCTTGTAGGACGCTGCCGGCGACTTGTTCGGGACGCAATCGCGTGAGTGGAAACGCGGCCCAGCAGGCTTCTTGCTTTTCCGAGACACCTGCCGGACTGCGACTGGCCGTTTGAAACGGACGGCCGTGAGCGACGAGGCGTATGAGTCGACGCAAATTGCAACCGTTCGAGGCAAAGTCGTGGGCCAGCAGTTCCAGGCCGGGTGGATAGGTGCCGGTCAGCGGAATGTCGTCGACGGGATCGATCAGTGGCCGCCCCAACATGAGCGCCCAGATCCGATTAACGATCGCGCGATGGAACGCACTGTTTTCGGGGTGCGTGACCCAGTTGGCAAGTTGTCGACGACGCGAGCCTTGGGGATCATGTAGTTCGGTTGAGAACGGTGTCTCTGCCGGCACGATCTCCTCTTCCGAATGATGCAGATACGTGAATTTGTAGTCCTGCTGTTGGTCGGTGATGCCTAACAGTGACGAGTGCGCGTCGGCGAAGAACGCTGCCAGTTGTTGAAAATTCTCTTGTCGCCAATCTCCGCCAAGATTGTCGTCGTGACATTGAACACAATCGAGTCGCACGCCCAAGAACGCTCGCGCTGTCCGCGCCGCCAAACGTTCCTCATCGGGTTGCGAATCACCGTTGACATTGTTCGTGACGGTTACAAAGTTAACAGCCGGTGAATCCGTCCAGATGCCGGTGCTACTCAAGAGTTCACGGACGAGTGAATCGTAGCGACGGTTCTCCGCAAGTTGATCGCTGAGCCACGTTACAAACCGACGGCGGCGATACACCAAGAATGGACCATCCTCCGTGCCGACGTAGGCTCTAGCCAAGCGTTCTGCCAAGTAGTCATGGCAACGCCGATCGGCAAGTAGGCGATCGAGGTACCAATCAAGCCGCTCGGCGGGCGCGACCTGCTCGAGTAGCCGAATCTCCTCGAGTGACGGAATGCTGCCGACCAAACCCAACGCCAACCGGCGGTAGATGGTCCATTCGTCTTCGATTGGCGCCAACATGACATCTTGTCGCTGGGCTTCCGCGGCAAACTCCGCGTCCAATTGACGCACCGCCACCAGAAAATCATCGCGCTGTTCCAGCGACGTCTCCGCCCGCGCAGGTTGACGTAAGTCGCGCGGCATCAAGCGATTCGTTAAAGCCGCGAAACCCAGCAGGCAGATCGAAAGAAATCCCAAGTTGCGAGCAAACATGGCATTGGAACGAACGGGTTATTGGCGAGTTGAACAGCCGATCAGCGGATGCGATGATCAGTGGATTCGCCGATCGGAAATCAGTAGAACAAGAAACTGGCAGGATGTCATTCGGAAAAATGACTGCTGTCTTGGCAAGATTCTTGCTAATTTGACGAACGTGTATTGATGGACGCAACGGACAGATGTGACTGATCCGTCAGATCGGACCGATTGCTAACAGGGGCAGTCCGATCGGTCACATCAGTCCGATCCGTCTGATCTGACATCATATCCGTCCGATCGATCTCAGCGAAGAGTATACCGATGGCAGTGGGCGCGGTTAATCAGCAGGTCAGCTTGGCGACAGAAGTGCCGCCGCCGGAGTTAGGGGCCGTTCCCTCCGTTGCGATCTGGCGGCGTATGTTGCACGGCGCCGGATCGGCGATCGATTGGTTGTTCGGTTTGATCAGCATGGTGCTGGGACTTTCGGTGCTGGCGACGATTCCCATCGTACAGTTTCTGAGCCTCGGGTATTTGCTGGAATCAGGTGGGCGTGTCGCTCGTAGCGGCAGACTTCGCGACGGATTTGTTGGCGTGCGTAAAGCTGCGCGAGTCGGCAGCCTGGTTTTGGGGACATGGATCCTGCTGTGGCCCGCACGACTTGTATCCGAGCTATGGTATTCGTCGCTGATCATCAACGGACACAGTGCGACGACGTCGCGTTGGAGAATTGCGCTGGTTGTCGTTTCATCGTTAACGTTCATTCACGTGGTCTGGGCGTGGGTGCGAGGCGGGCGATTCCGTCATTTCCTGTGGCCGGCACCTTGGCGATTTTGGCAGCGAATGCGCAGCGGTGGTGTCTACGGCGAGACGCGCGATCGATTCTGGACATTCATCCAATCGTTGCGTTTGCCCTATTACTTTCAATTGGGCGTGCGCGGTGGCTTGGGGGCGATGGCTTGGTTGTTCCTGCCCGTGACGCTGCTCGTGTTGGCGTCGCGAACCGCAGTACCGCTGGGTGTCTTGAGTGGTCTTGCTGGCGCGCTCAGCCTCGGGCTCGTGCTGCTCTATTTACCCTTTTTACAGACGCGATTTGCAGCGCAGAATCGTTGGCAGGAGCTATTCGCTTGGCGACAAGTGCGGCTTGCCTTTCGCAACGCGCCCATTGCCTTCTGGGTGGCGCTGTTCCTCACACTTGCCCTTGCCATTCCGCTTTACCTGTTGAAAGCGGAGCTCGTTCCGCGCGAAGCCGCTTGGCTGCCAAGCCTGGTGTTCGTCGTCCTGATCTGGCCCGCCCGTCTGCTAACCGGTTGGGCCGTATCGCGTGCGGAGCGTCGTGAACAGCCGCGCCACTGGTTCTTCCGCTGGACCTCACGCTTGGCACTATTACCTGTCGTGGCGATCTACGTATTGATCGTGTACTTCACGCAATACGTCTCATGGTATGGCGGGCTGAGCCTTTACGAACAGCATGCGTTTCTCTTGCCCGTGCCGTTTCTAGGGTTCTAACGCAACCCAAGGTAGCCGACTCGCTAAACGACGACGCCTGAATTGGTCGTATTCATTCTATCGCGCCTGCGTAAAGCGGTTAACGCCGCCGCGACACACGCGAGCGTCGCGATTCCCGTCGTGGGTTCCGGTACCGAGCCGACGACGACTCCGCGACTCGGCGATGATTCGTAGACGACTTGTTTTAGCGAGATGCGATGTTCGTCATCCAACGTGAAGCTGATCCACCCGTAGTACTTTTCGCTGTCGGTGGACAAACGAAAGCCGAGAAAGCGGCCGTCGTCGGAGTCTTCGGATAGCGCCAAATCAATCGGCCCGTCGTTGAATACCAGGTGATCGTCGACGGCCGTGCCGGGTGCGAGAAGCTGAAGATCGAGTGTCATGTTTGACTCGTTAGAGTCCAATAGTGATGTCGCGAAAATTTGGCCAACTGGCGAAATGTAAGTCGTGCGAATGAGATCAAACTCGGTTTCGAATGCGTTCAGCTCGTCAATCGCGGCATCGATGACGATGAGTGCATCCCGAGCGCGGGAATTGCTAGTGACATCAAGTTGGCTCAGCGATCGAGCAGCGCCCAGTGACGAAGTTCCGCCGAACTCTAACGTGTTGATGCGAGGGTAGCTGATCGTGATGGACTGATTCTGCTCTGCAGGAAAAAGCAAATACGAAGGCGAGTTGTCCAGTAAGGTAACGGTTGTGTGTGTACGCTCAATGGTCTTTGTTGGATCTGTAGGGTCTGGCAGAATGCGAAGGACGAGACCGCTCGCGAGTCCTTCGGTAACGACGACTGTGTCGCCATCACCCTCCAGGATCCGACCGCCATCCATGGTGACCTGAACGTTAGCCCCATGCGCCACGACTAGTTGATCGGGAAGGCCCGTCGTCGTCGGGCCCGGCGTGAGATTCGACGCGACAGCGACTTCGCTACGCGATCCCCAGTCGTCGCTCATGATGACAATACCCATCGTGCCCTGTGGAAAGGCGATGGCGTGTGATAAACCGGTATACTCGTTAATCCGATCAATGACTTCGAGGGTGTCCATGCCTGCATAGAGCTGAACTTTGGCGCCATTGATCATAAGCAATTCATCCTGCGCGATGGTAGGCGATTGCATGTTCGTGCTAACGGTCGCGCGACGTCCGGCCGTCCTGATGTCGGCAATTGTAGCGCCAACATAGGGCGCACGCGTAACCGCGGCGACTTCAAACGCGTGCGGTGATGAAGTGATGCCCGACTTGCCAGCGTCGCCTGCCAAAAGACGCGCGCCTTGGATCGACTGATAGCCGATCCGATTGAATATCTCGAGTGCATTTGCGACCTCTGACTGATTGGCCTCAAACGAGTCTTCGTCGGTGCTTGAAGCTGACACGCTGTCGGCGGCAAGTCGATGGATGCTCCCGAGCAGTGTGAGGACTTCCGCCACCGTTTGAGACGCGAAGTCGATTTGCTGGACGGCCGACGTGGAGAAGTAGAGAGGAGGTCTGCGATAACCGTGCTCGAACCGAACGTCAAGTTGCCCATCTTGATTCACGTCCAGATCAAGCATGCCGGGCTGGATTGAGTAAGTGTCGTCGCTCAAGAGCTGCCACTGCCCCCCGACGGAGACGTTGTCGAGATCACGTGCTACGATGTCGGCGAATGAACTGGTGCGTGGTAGTAGTGACAGAGAGAAGACAATCACGCAGGTGACAATATCGTGACGCATTTATTAACTCCCTGTAGTCACAACGGAAATGCAACGGCACTACCGACGCCTACGAGTCTGCGGCGTACGCAGCGCAACCAGCGCGAAACCGATGCCGGTCAGCATTGTCAAGCCGTTCGCCGGTTCGGGTACGTAGCCGATGCGGATCCCGCGTCCCGGTTCTGATTCGTAAACGACTTGTTTCAACGTCACACGCTGTTCATCGTCCAACGAATAACGCAGCCAGCCGTAGTGACTCTGAATGCCGTCGAAGAAGCGAAAGCCAATAAACTGACCTGCTACAGACGGATTGGCGCCGGTTAGTTCCAGCGGGCCCTCGGTAAATTGAAAACGATCGTCAAGCAGTGTTCCCTCTGCCAGTGGCTGCAGATCGAAGGCGATGTCAGATTCGCCGGAGACACCTAGCGATGATACGAACGCTTGCCCGCTAGGCGAGGCATAAAGTTCCTTGATCAAGCTGAATTGAGTTGCGTACGTTTGGATTTCGTCAGCTGCCGCGTCGATGATCGCAAGTGCGTCTTGCGACTTGCCTGGGTTGGTTACTTCGATGCGGTCGAGAGCAGCGAACTGATTGTTTGCTACTTGCAATCCGAGCGCCGAAGTATGCAGCGTCGGATAACTGACGGTAATCGTTTGGTCCTGTCCCACAGGAAACAAAGCGTAGGTGGGCGAATTGTCGACGACGGTGACTGTAGTCTGTGCGCCGGCCGGGGCGGTGGTGGCCGGATCGGAGTTGTCTTCGTTGAGTCGTAAAGTGAGACCCTTTGCAAGACCAGCATTCACCGTCACCGTGTCACCATTGCCGCGGTAGCGGTATCCATCGACGATAAGTGCCGCGTCATCTCCAGTGTCGCTTTCGACCCAGTTATTGAAGCCTGACGTCGTACCGTCGGCAGCCTGGTTCGAAATGACCGTGACTTCACTTTCGCGACCCCAGAGGGTGCTCAACAGATTCGTGATTCCGCCGAGATCGTTGGCCCTAACCCCGGTTAACGCAGTGTACTCGTTGATGCGATCGATGACGTTCTCCTGTCCCATGCCGTCGAACAATTGGACGTTGACTCCATTGATCGAGAGGATTTCATCCTGTCCCAAGCTGGTTGAGGCGGCCGTCCCTGCGGACACGTACGCACGCTCCCCCGCAGTGTCAACCAACGCCACATAGTTACCGAGCGCTGTGGTGTTCGCCACCTTCAGGATTTGCATAACATTTGGATCGCTGGCGTAAGCGGTGAATCCAGCGTCACCGCCTAACGTACGTTGGCCGGCAAAGGTCATCTGCGAGATGCGATTGATGTAATTGAGATACGAGTCAACGGCTGTTTGTCCTGCCTCGAAGTCGTCTTCGTCATTCACTCCCGCATTCGCCGTCTGTATAGCAATGTTTCGGATCTTGCTTAACGAGTTCCCAATCTCGGTGATCCCTTGCAACGCCGCGTCAAGCTGCTGCGCAGCCTGGTGTGACACGTACAGCGGCGGGCGACGATAGCCATGCTCGAAGCTCAGGTCCGCTTGCCCATCGCGATTGATGTCGAGCTGATATACTCCCGGCTGGATGGCATAGGTGTCATCATCTTTGATCTGCCATTGTCCGCCTACGACAACGTTTGCCAGGTTTCGCACGATGATTTCCGCGTTGGCGAAACTGGATCCGAATTGTGACAAGCAAACGGCGGCAATACCCATGAGCTGACGGCGGCGCATGAAGGGAGTTCCCTAGTTGAGGATGCGAAATCACGATATGGTCTAGTAACGATGTTCGGCTCATCCCGAACACGGAGTTCGCCGAAAGACGCTAGTCGCGGTTCTCACACACGTTGGATGTCCTGGGCATGTTACGACGCTGGTTCGTTGCGATGAACTGAATTACTGCGCTTGATCAGTTAGCGGCGACGAACGCTTGCGCAAGGCCGCGAGTGCGAATGAGATGCCGGTCATGGCCGCGATCGCTGTCGTCGGTTCTGGAACATAGCCGACGCGAATGCCGCGACCCGCTTCGGTTTCATAAGCGAGCTGTTTCAGGATGATGCGCTGATCGTCGTCCAGCGAATAGCGAATCCAACCGTAGTGCCGCTCCGTGCCATCGAAGAACCGGAAACCGAGAAAACGGCCGACATCGGACAACTCGACGGTAGTTAAGTCGAGCGGACCTTCGCTGAATGCCAAGTTGTCGTCAACCAGTGTGCCTTCGGAGAGTGGCTGCAGATCGACGGCGACATCCGTTTCTCCGGATACCTCGAGTGATGTGGCAAAGGCTTGTCCGGTGGGCGAGCTGTAGAGCGTGCGGATTAAGTCGATGTTTGCCTGATTCGTATTCACTTCCTCAATCGCTGCGTCGATCACGCGGAGTGCGTCCATCGCTTGGTCGGTACTGCCGACTTGGATGCGGTCGAGAACCTCAGGGCCAAATTGTGAGTTAAAGACCAACGCGGATGAGTGCAAATTTGGATAAGCGACAGTAAGCGTTTGCTGCTGGTCCGCCGGCAAGAGCAGATAAGTCGGGGAGCGGTCGGCGATGTACACGGTTACGGCGGAGTGGTTTGTGGTCGTGGCGTCCGCCGAGTCTTCTAGTACACGGACCACCAAGCTCTTTGCGAGCCCCGTGTGGAACATCACCGTATCGCCGTTGCCGGTAACGGCCGCGGCACCATCGATCGTGAGCGATAGGTCCGTGCCATTCGCCGTATATGTCGTGTTACTGAAGCCCGTTGTCGAACCATCAGGGACTTGATTGGAAATGATTGAAACTTCGCTTCGCGAGCCCCACTCACGACTATAAAGTTGGATCGAACCGGAGTTGTCGCGGGCGATGATACCTGTTTGGTCGGTGAATTCGTTAATTCGATCGATCGCACTGGCCTCGTCCATATTGGCATACAGTTGAACGTTGACCCCGTTGATCGTCAGGATCTCATCCTGCGCTAATGCGAGCGTAGCCGACGTCGCCGCTGATATTTTGGCTCGCTCAGCGACTGTTGACACCGCGATTACATAGCTGCCCTCATTCGCATCCGGACCAACTTGCAATACTCTCATCGCATTGGGATCGCTGGCATTTGCACTCAATCCCGCGTCGCCACCCAACAAACGTTGTCCCGCAAACGTCATTTGCGAGATCCGATTGATATGGTCGAGATGAGCGATAACACTCGATTGGGCAATCTTGAAACCGTCGGCATCATGGATCCCAGTGCTTGCCACCTGCACCGCCAAGCCACGCAACTGCGCCAAATCACGCTGAATCTCGCTCATTCCCTGCGAGGCAAAATTGAGTTGCTGCGAGGCACTTTGGGATACGTAAAGCGACGGCCGACGAAAACCATGCTCGAATCTAAGGTCCGACTGGCCGTCGAGGTTGATATCAAGATCGAAGAGTCCCGGCTGGATCGAATAGGTATCGTCCGCAAACTGCTGCCACTGCCCGCCAACGACGTTCCCACCAAGATTTCTTATGACCATTTCAGCTTGCACGACGTTCGTCGCAAACGCGGATGCATAGAGCAGGGCGGCACTGGCGACTTGATAGCGACGCATGAGACGAGCCTCCGAGGATCAACTGGCAGATGAGTGATCCTACTATCGGCAAATCGTACACCTGGCCGTAGGAGGAACCGCCGTCCGAGCGGCGTGCTGCGGCGAGTCCGCGTCAAGCTGCTGCTAGCCGCGAACCACCGATTCCACGGATGGTATGTGAGCATCAACTTTGGAGTGCGATCGCGCAGCTATCGCTTTTCACTCGCGCTGGAGAACCACGGATTGCACGGATCTCACGGATGCTGAGCCACGAACTGCACGATCGATGTGTGAGCATCAGTTTTGGAGTGCGATCGCGCAGCTA
>JAGQPK010001589.1 GCA_020426755.1 Planctomycetales bacterium | reverse complement strand
GATCGCCGACGCGCAAACTCGTGCGCTCGCGGAAGTGTGTCTCGCTTTGTTCAATTCCGACGAGTTTTTACATGTGCAGTAGCCCCGCGCGAAATCCGTCGCTCGACTCCGCCGATCTCTCGCGGCGGATGTTGCTGCGCACTCTCGCGGGGGGCGGGATGGGAGCCGCCTTGGCGTCGGCGGCGCAGATCGCACTTGCCCAGCAGGATGAGGCCCGACTGACCGGCGCCTCGGCGGGAGCGGCTAAACGCTGCCTGTTCCTGTTCCTGGAAGGCGGACCCAGCCATATCGATACGTTCGACCCCAAGCCTGCGCTCGAAAAGCTGCATGGAAAATCGTTTCGACGTGACGACAAGTTTGCATCCGACATGGCGAGCGGGCCGCGGCATTTTGTCAAAAGTCCGTTCCGCTTTCGTCGCTGCGGTCAAAGCGGTTTGATGATGAACGAGGCGTTTGAGCATCTGGCAAACGTCGCCGATCACCTATGCGTCTATCGCGGATTGCAGGCC
>JAGQPK010001588.1 GCA_020426755.1 Planctomycetales bacterium | reverse complement strand
ATCGAAGTAACCGAGACGCGAAACATCACCCGATTTGCGCTCCATCGACCCGTTTCGAAGTTACGAATCTGCGGAACTGAGATCGCACTGCCCAAGCAAACTGGTAGCAAAGCCTCAGTGTTCTCCATAAATGGCGGCATTTGGCACTGCGACGGTTGGCGCGAGGAAATCACGCTGACCGGCAAGCAACCCGGCCTGCAAGGCCCCATCGACGACGCCTTTGCAACCCCCTTCCTGTGTGTGCGAGGCACTGGGAAGCCCTGGAATGCCAAAGTGAACGCATGGGCGCAGGAGAATCTGGAGCGTTTCGAATACGAATGGGCGCGCTACATGCGCGGCGATCTGCCGGTGAAGAACGACACCGATGTGACCGAGGCGGACGTTCGCGATAAACACCTCATTCTGTTCGGCGATCCAGGCAGCAATTCATGGATCGCGAAGGCGCTGCCAAAATTGCCAGTGACGTGGACACGCGAGGAAGTGCGGCTAGGCGGGCAAAAACAATTGGC
>JAGQPK010001587.1 GCA_020426755.1 Planctomycetales bacterium | reverse complement strand
GAGTAAGTCCGTGCTTTTAGGAGTGCGGCGCACTATTGGAGTGCGTCGCGCTTTTGGAGTGCGGGCGCGCTTTTGGAGTGCGGCCGCGCAGCTGCCGCTTTCAAACGAAGCTCGACGGTTTGAAGCGATTGGCGTGTTCTAGTTCGACGCGTTGATAACGATGTCGATTGGATTGAACGGCCGGAGTCAGACGTCTCAGCAACGTCCAGCCATCGTGAAAAGCGATAGCTGCGCGATCGCACTCCAAAAAAGCGGATAGCTGCGCGATCACACTCCAAAAACGATTGCTCGCACGAGCCTTCAGTGGCTGTTCGGCTACAAGGCAGATTTGCCAATTACGTGCCGTTCTATTAGAAATGAACGGTGATGGTCCACGATGAATCCAATCCCGATGTCGAAGTTTTCTTGCAGCCGCTCGATCCTGAAACCGAGCGTGCTCGCATGCGCATCCGTGAACCGCAATTCGACGCCGACGAATTGTCCGAGGCGACTCGCGAGCACGATCATGGG
>JAGQPK010001586.1 GCA_020426755.1 Planctomycetales bacterium | reverse complement strand
GTTCGAGATCACCACGTTACCCGCCGTGTCACGCGTGATGTTCAAGGCCTGGAGAATGGGCACCCCGGAAGTCACCAGCGTTCCCAAGGTTCGCGCGAAACGCGAAATGGCACTCTTCCGCTGCACGTTACCAAATAAAGGCATCTTCAGCACGCGGGCGTGTTTCCCTTCCTCAATCCGAAATCCGAAATCAGCACTCCGAGATCAACTTCCACACCTGGGCAAACTGACGCTAGCGCGATTCGGCGAACTAAAAACAGCGATCGCACTCCAGAAGATCAATCGCACCGTTCGACTCGGATCAGAGGAGCGTCGGCTCCCCAGCTAAATGTGCGTGCGCCGGGCTGGCAGAATCTACACGTGTCAAAGTCGATCTGCACGTGGCCATCTTGCGGAGTTGGCCCGACTGTGGCGCGGGTTCGGTTGAAGATCCAGGCATTGCGCTTGGTTGCGTTCGATACGTTGACGTGTGTGTTGCTCATGTGAAACTTGCGAGTAACACCCAAGTCAC
>JAGQPK010001585.1 GCA_020426755.1 Planctomycetales bacterium | reverse complement strand
AGGCCGGACGTTCGGCAAGCGGTGGCCAGACGACAAGTGCATCGCCATGCTCGCCAGTGTCTTGCCAGAGCCGGCAACGTACACCGCGCAGTCGATGCAATGCCGCCACGACGGATTCGGTGGCGCCTACGAGAGTCAGGTCAGCGATTGGCGGCGACATGGTGGATGCTCCGGGCTGGTCGTTTTATTCGTCACAGCAATAAGCAGTTTGTCACAATAACGTCCAGATCGCCGAAAGGCATTGGCTGCGGTTTTCTCCGACGTAAGCGCGTTAGCGATTGAGGAATGATGATTTCGGAGTTTTGATTTTTGAATGTTGAATATCGAAAGGTGATAACACTTCACTGGAATGAAGTGTTTGGTTGCATCGCGTAGCGATTGTTGACGGTAGGCCGGCGATTTATCGCCGGTGAGCGTCGGCATCATGGCTCATGCGTCGCGTAGCGACATCTGAGAAACGGAATCGTAAACGAGTTCATGCTGTCGCTACGCGACGCAACCTGCATCTCTGC
>JAGQPK010001584.1 GCA_020426755.1 Planctomycetales bacterium | reverse complement strand
ACCGACCCGAAGCTGGGCCCCTTGGCGAATCATGGCGGTCCGACAAAGACTTACGCCTTGCTTGAAGGCAGCCCTGCGATCGACGCAGCAGCACCCTCCAGCATCAATGTGGATCAGCGCGGTCAACCGTTTACTAGATCCATCGATGGCAATGTGGACGGCGACGCGAAGCCCGATATCGGCGCGTTTGAATTCAACGCGAAGTAGTTGGCGTTTGCGCGACTTCCGTTGACCTCTATCGTATTCCGGGGCAACGCACCAGCGAATTGCCCAGCCAAGGCCAGCCCAGTCCGCAGGGCTGGGACCCCGTGGCGACGTACGACAACGGCCAACTCCCGATAGATTGCAGCCAATACCTAAAACCACGGTGGCAAGCTGGGCCGAATTAGCACAGAGTGACACCAAGTCTTGAAAGATTCAGCGACGTTAGCAGAGGCCTCAGCCAAACCGCGATACAATCGAAACCTTCCACGTTGTCGATTTAATTGCGACCCAATCGACTACTGCTAAAC
>JAGQPK010001583.1 GCA_020426755.1 Planctomycetales bacterium | reverse complement strand
GGCCGCGTGGTGGCCGTGGGCACCACCAGCGTGCGCACGCTGGAGAGCTGGGCGCAGAGCGGCGAGGCCAGCGGCGACACGGGCATCTTCATCACGCCGGGCTTCGGGTTCCGCGTGGTGGACGCGCTGATCACCAACTTCCACCTGCCCCGCAGTACGCTGCTGATGCTGGTCAGCGCGTTCGCCGGCCACGCGCAGGTGATGGCCCTGTACCGGCACGCGGTCGAGAGCCGCTACCGATTCTTCAGCTACGGCGACGCGATGCTGCTGGCGCGCGCGCCGCGTTGACCACGACGTCGGCGCGAGCGGTTGTTCAGGCGCGCAGTGCGACCATGTGGTTGTCCAGCGCCATCGGCGCCGGCCAGGGCAGCATCGCGGCCGGCTCGGTCGGGTGCCAGCGCGCCAGCCCGCGTGCGGCGGCGATCAGCACGCCTTCGCCGGTGGCCAGCGCGTAGGCGCGCTGCAGCTGCGCGACCTCGGTCAGCCGCTGAGGTGCGGCAGGGTGCCACCACC
>JAGQPK010001582.1 GCA_020426755.1 Planctomycetales bacterium | reverse complement strand
GACACGCTGAATCCCGCCGGTGAGTACGCGATGAGCTGCGTTGGTCGCGAGCGCATCCTTCAGCATTTCAGCCTCACGCGCGGCACGCCGGTGTCCATCATCCGCCTGAACTACGCCTGCGATCTGCGCTACGGCGTGCTGGTGGACATCGCCCAGAAGGTCTGGAACGGCCAGCCGGTCGATGTGCGCATGGGCTACTTCAACACCATCTGGCAGGGCGATGCGAACGCGCTTTCCCTCCTCAGCCTTGGCAAGGCGCAAAGCCCCGCCTGGACCGTCAACCTCACCGGCACCACCACCCTCGCCGTGCGCGAGGTGGCGAAACGATTTGGCGAGCTCTTCGGCAAGCCCGCACAGATTGAAGGCAAGGAGGCGCCTGACGCGTTGCTTAGCAATCCCTACCGCAGCTTCGTCGAGCTTGGCATCCCGTTCATTCGTGATGAGGAGTTGATGGAATGGGTCGCCGCATGGGTTTCGCGCGGCGGCGATTCCCTCGGCAAGCCGACGCATTTCGA
>JAGQPK010001581.1 GCA_020426755.1 Planctomycetales bacterium | reverse complement strand
CTGGCAGGTGGCTGTTAGTCCGTGGTAGCAACACCGAACCGATCGTGCGTCTGATCGCGGAAGCAAGCGACGCTGCAGTTGCCGAGGAACTTTGCGCGACCGCAGCACAGGTCCTAGGGTAGCAGGGTCGCGCGAAGTTCGCCGAGGCGTTGGCCCAATGGCACTCAGTTGAGATAACAGGGAATCGGCGCCGAACATAATTGGAATGTGTTCCGGGGCAACGCCCAACGCCGTAGCGGATTTCATGCGGCATGCTTTAGTTCCCGAAAGGCGGATCTTTGGGCGGCGTTTGCGTTAACGACAATTGGCTTGGTTGCACTTGGTTTGCTTTTTATATCAGGGTGATAGCGAGCCCGTTTTGATTTCGTACGCACGTACGTGTCTTTTGTCGCCGCTCGTAGTTGAGCCTTTAGGTTTTGATCTTTGTTCACAGGTCGATTCCAGTATTGGATCGCGTGGCGAATGGCGACGATCGCTTGTGCGACACTGGTTCGCTCCGGCGGTATGTCGACTTG
>JAGQPK010001580.1 GCA_020426755.1 Planctomycetales bacterium | reverse complement strand
AAGCTGTCTGCAGTGGGAAATCATCAGAAACGACAACCGCAATCCCTGCTTCCTTCGTTGCATATGGCTGCTCCGTAATTTCCTTACGCCACACTTCGACCCGTGGAGCGGTGGTGTGCAGATCCCCTTCAACAAGCACAACGTCACAGCCGGAGAATGCAGAATCAAGCGTTCGGTAACGCATCTCGCGATCGTCTGAATGCAATGATCGATCACGTGGCACAAAGACCGCAGTTAGATCAGGGGTTACGATACCAACCGCCGTTGCGCCGGAGCTGCGGTGTTTGTGCGAGTCTTTTCCTGGCGTATCCAGCTCATGCTGATGGTGCGTGTGTTTGACCGTCGCGACTCGATAACCCTGCTCACTCAGCTTTGCAACTAGCTGGCAGACCAGAGTCGTCTTACCACTGTTTTTCCTGCCAACAATGTGGACGCGTGGAACCGAGTTTGTCATACGGCCACCTCAACCTCGCGCTCCACAGAAATTGCAACAGACTTGAATGCCGGGGTTCTTGA
>JAGQPK010000157.1 GCA_020426755.1 Planctomycetales bacterium | reverse complement strand
TTCTCGGCATTGCATGAATCGGCGCCAAGCCAAGAACCGACGTTAGCGCGTTGCGGCGAACTTGAATCAAAACGATCATCATTCAGAAATCTTTGCTGGGGTGTTCACGATGAACAAGCGACAACTGGGACCGTCTGATCTCAACCTGACGACGATTGGCATCGGCACATGGGCGATTGGTGGCGGCGATTGGAAATTCGGCTGGGGCCAGCAAGACGAATCAGAAGCGATTGTGGCGATCGTCGCCGGCATTCGCGCCGGCATTAATTGGATTGACACTGCGGCCGTGTACGGCAATGGACGGTCAGAAGAATTGGTCGGCAAAGCCCTGCGGGAACTTGGTTCCGCAAATCGGCCGATCGTCGCGACGAAATGTGGACGCATCATTCAAGACGATGGCAGTGTCGTAGGGCGGTTGACTCCCGCGAGCGTGCGAGCTGAATGTGATGCGAGCTTGCGGCGATTGGGTGTCGATTGTATCGATCTTTACCAGATCCATTGGCCCGATCCCGATGGTGATATCGAAGCCGCGTGGACGACGCTGGTGGAATTGAAACAGGCTGGCAAGATCCGTGAACTCGGCGTATCGAACCACAATGTCGCTCAGATGGAACGCCTGGAACGAATTCACAAAATCACCTCGCTACAACCTCCTTACAGCCTATTGGCACGCGGGATCGAAGACGAAATCCTGCCGTATTGTGGGCAGCACCAGATCGGCGTGGTCTGCTATAGCCCCATGGCCAAGGGACTGTTGACTGGCGCGTTTACGCGCGAACGTGCCCAAAACCTGCCGGCCGACGATCATCGTTCACGCGATCCCAAATTCCAAGAGCCGCAACTGAGTGAACACTTGGCGTTGGTTGAACGGCTGAAGGCGATTGCGGCAGCAGGCAACCATTCCGTCGCTGAATTGGCAATCGCGTGGACACTGCGCCGCCCTGAGGTGACTTCGGCCATCGTCGGCGCCCGTCGACCTGACCAGATCTTGTCACTGCTCGGGGCCAGCGATTGGCACGGCCCGGACTTGGCGGAGATCTGACCGATCTGACTGATCCGTCCGATCAGACCGATCCGTCCGATCAGACTGATCCGTCGGATATCAGACGATCAGACGATCCGGCTGAGTAGCAGGATCAGCAGGCCGACTAAGACGATGCCGCCAACGCAGCTGAGGATGATCACCCACGGCGGAATCGAATTTTGCTTGCGACGTAGCACGACGCCCGACATCGATACGCGGTGCAGGTGTGGATCGCTCAGCAGATCGATCATCGAGCCGCTGGTGCTCGATTCGCCGATTTCCTCTTCGATGCGCGAGAGGGCTTGAACGTCGACGTTCAGGTCGACGGCTGACACGCTGGTGACATCCGATTTACTGGCGCCGGAACCGAATGCATCTCGTTCGTCGTCAATTGGCGCCAGGGTCAGATCTTCGTCTCGGTGCATGCGGCCTGTGTCAGCGCCGGCTGCGGAAACTGTGTCGCCGGCGTTCGGTTTCGTGCGAGGCGGCGGCGGGGGCACACTTAATTGTTCAAACCGTGGCGGGGAAATGTGTGAGGATAAACCGCCCAGCGAGCCGGTCATGCGGCGACTGACTGCGGCGCGATCTTCGCCGTAGCCGCGTGCGGAGAGCCACTGCCGCAACTCGGCAGCGACGTCCGCCGCCGTTTGGATTCGCTGGTCCGCTCGTTTCATCATCATGCGGCGGCAGATATCAACGAGTGCTGGAGGAGCATCAGGGCGATCGACGAAGATGCTGGCCGGTTCCTCCTTCTGATGCTTGATCAACCGTTCCGTCAGCGTGCCCGAGGGAAACGGCGGGTGTCCGGTCAGCAGGAAGTAGAGCGTTCCGCCCAAACCATACACGTCGGCCCGGTTGTCCACGCGACTGCTGTTCACGGCTTGTTCCGGGGCCAGATAGTCGGCCGTACCGACGACGCTGTCCTTGTGAATCGCGCTGAGTGACGTCTCATCCGAGGCGAACTTGGCGAGCCCCATGTCGAGCACCTTCACGGTCCCGCTGCGATCAACCAAACAGTTGGCTGGCTTGATGTCGCGATGCACAACGCCAGCCTCGTGGGCATGCTGGAGACCGGTGGCGGCCTGGGCGATGTACTCTGCGGCCTGCTCGAAACTGAGCGGCCCTTCATGCTCGACGATCCGCTGAAAATCGCGACCCTCGACATACTCCATCACGATGTAGTGAGTGTCGCCTTCGTTGTCGATGTCGTACGCGCGGACGATGTTCGGATGATCGAGTGCCGCAACGGCCCGCGCTTCCAACTCGAAACGCTCCAGATAGCTTGATTTGCTGACCCGCGTTTTCGGCAGCACCTTAATCGCCACGGGGCGACGCATGATCGGGTGTTCAGACAGGTAAACACTGCTCATGCCGCCGGTGCCTAAGTGGCCTTTGAGCGTGTACTTGCCGAGACGAAAGCCGCGATACTTGCCCTTGAGCAACTGGTCCATCTGCCAGTCGGTCATTAAGTTGGCGCGGACGACTTCGTTGGCAAGTTCGTTGGGGTCGGAGGGGAGCATCCCCCCGGATTCACGGGTCAGTCGTGCCAGCAAACCTGCGAAGTCTTCGTTGCTGACCAAGCCGCTACGCTTAACCAGCTCGATCAGCTTTTCGGTCGTGTTGACCTTGGCCATTGCCGAATCGACCCGAAAAGTGCGAAGAAGAATTAACCTAAGTCCACAGCAGCTACCGAATTAGCGACCGTCGGACGTACAAAGGCCCTGGTTTCTAATCGTAAACCAGACCTCGTAGCTTCGCAACCGCTCGCTAGACGACTTCACCCGGTTCGCGGGTCAGATTACATTGCAGACGTATGGCGAGCATTCATTACGAAGATTTTGAAATCGGCGACGTGATCGGCGTTGGCACGGTAGGGACCATCTACCGCGTGACGCGCCGTTCCGACGGTCGCGAGGCGGCGTTGAAGCTGCTTTCACCGGCGGTCAGCACGGATCAGCAGATCGTGCGACGGTTCGAACGTGAGATGATGATTCTGGCGAAGCTGAATCATCCCAACATCGTCGGCTATCTGGGCGACGGTCGGCATGAGGGCCAACTTTTTTATGTGATGGAGCTGATTCGCGGCGGGACACTTAAGGAAGTGCTGCAGCAAAGCGGACCGCTCACCTGGCAAGAAGCGGCCGAGTGCGGGCGACAGATCGCTTCCGCTTTGCAGCACGCCCACAATCACGGCATCATCCATCGCGATCTCAAACCGGGCAATGTGTTCTTCACCGTCGATGGGCAGACGAAGTTGGGCGACTTTGGAATCGCGCGCGATCTGCGGGCCAATGATCTAACCGACGCGGGGCTAACCGTTGGCACCTACGCATACATGGCACCCGAACTCGTACGCGGCAGCCGCGACATCACGGGCCAAGTCGATCTTTATGCGCTCGGTTGTGTCTTGTTCGAAATGTTGACCGGACGGACGCCCTACGTGGGTGACAACTTTGCCGCTATCTTTGATCAGCATCTGACTGCCGAACCGCCACGTGTGCGTGCGTTTGGCGTCGAGTGCCCGGTGGAGCTGGAAAAGCTGATCGTGCAGTTGCTTGCCAAGAATCCCGATGACCGTCCTTTTAATGCTCGTACCATCCAAGGCATTTTGGGGGAACTGATTGCGGACATGCCTCGCGAGGAGAGCGACTTGCGCGGTCGTGATCGCGCGGCCTCTGCCGTCAAACCGATTCAAGTTCGACTGCGTGATCGCATCCTGTCCGGCCAAAACGCGCGAGACATTTCCTGGAAGACCTTGGGACTGGTCGGGCTCGGCGTCTTGGCCGCCATCGTGTTGATGTTCTTGTTCGGGAATAACTGAACGGAGCTAATCTCATTTCCGCGATCGCGCTGCCACTGGTCGAAGGCTTGCCGCCGACGTTGACGTCGCTTGATGCGTGGAGGCGTCTGTCCAAGCTGCCGCACTGTTTGTTCCTGGACAGCGCACTGGCCCATCCGCAACTGGGACGCTACTCGTATGTAATGGCCGATCCGTTTGATTGGATTGAAGTTCCACCGGACACGCCAGATCCGCTGCAGCAGCTCCGCACGGCGCTCTCCTCCTGCACCTCAAGTAATATTCCCGCCCTGCCACGCTTCCAGGGTGGTGCGGCCGGTCTACTGTCGTACGACCTGGGGCGATCGCTGGAGCGACTGCCGCGGCCCGCCCGCGAGCCCTGGCCGTTACCTTGCCTGGCCATGGGGATGTATGACGTTGTCGTGGCCTTCGATCATGCGACACGTGAGGCTTGGTTGATCTCCCAAGGCTGGTCGGCAGATCACAATGAAACTTCCACGCAACGCCACGAGCAGGCCGCTCGCCGCTTATCGTGGTTTCGGGATTTGCTCTTGAAGCCGAATGATGATAGTGACATTAGTGTGTCATTTTTCGATGGCCCGACCACGCGGAGACAGACTTCCGCTGCGGTGGAACTCGGTCTCGGCGAGCTTCAGCCAATGTTTCCCGCCGGCAGTTCCGAGTACGCAACGCGTTACTCAAACTTCACGCATGACAGCTACTGCACGGCCGTGCAGCAAGCGATTGATTACATCTACGCCGGCGACATCTTTCAGGTGAACCTGGCCCAACAGCTTTGGATTCCCGCCGAAGTCGATTCAAACACGCTCTACACTCACTTGCGCAGTGAGAATTCGGCGACGTTTGCCGGCTATTTTGATTTGGGCGAGTTTCAAATTCTCAGTGCATCCCCCGAACGTTTCATCAAAGTCGACGATCGACATGTGGAAACACGACCGATCAAGGGCACGAGGCCTCGTCGCATTGGTCCGGAAGCCGATTTGTTTGCTGGTGCCGACTTGCGACATAGCGGCAAGGACCGCGCCGAAAACGTCATGATTGTCGACCTGATGCGCAACGACCTGTCACGCGTATGTCAAGCTGACTCGGTGCAAGTCAGTCAGCTTTGCGAAATTGAATCGTACGAGTACGTCCAGCACCTGGTGTCGGCCGTAACGGGGCAGCTGCGCCAGGATCAGTGTTCGATTGATTTGTTGAGTTGTGCGTTTCCCGGCGGCTCAATCACCGGCGCTCCAAAGATTCGCGCGATGGAGATTATCGCGGAGATCGAACCTCATGCACGCGGCGCCTACTGCGGATCACTCGGCTATATCAACTGGGATGGGTCGCTCGACTTGAGTATCCTGATTCGAACGATTACGGCAGGACGAGGGTGGTGGCAATTGCCCGTCGGCGGCGGCATTGTCGCTCAGTCTCAATCGGAACGCGAGTACGAGGAGACGTGGCACAAGGCGGCGGGCATGTTGCGCGGAATCGACGCTGCTGTAAGGGCGAAACGCCACGAACCGTCCGTCCAGCGAAACGGTTCGCCATGTTAGTTGTCATCGATAATTACGATAGCTTCGTCCACAACTTGGCGCGATATCTGCGCCAGCTAGGACAGGAAACGTATGTCGTGCGCAACGACCAGGTGACACCGCACACGATCCGCGAACTCAATGCATGCGCACTGGTGATCTCGCCAGGTCCCGGCACGCCAACTCAGGCAGGGAACTGCTTGCAAATAGTCCGTGAGCTTCAACATGAACTGCCCATGTTGGGCGTTTGCCTGGGACACCAAGTCATTGCCGAAGCGGCGGGCGGCACGATCGTGCGCGCACCGGAACCAATTCATGGACGGGCCAGTTACATTCAACACGCCGGTGTGGGGCTGTTTGCCGAGTTGCCGAACCCCTTGCGAGTCGGCCGTTATCATTCGCTGGTAGTCCAGCGCGACACGCTTCCGGACACTTACCAAGTGACTGCGTGGACGGATGACGGTACGTTGATGGCATACCAGCATCGTGAACTGCCCATGTTTGGTTTGCAGTTCCATCCCGAGTCCGTGCTCACGCAATTTGGCTACCACATGTTGGCGGCGTTCCTGCAACGCGCCGACTTGCCGGTGCCGAGTGAATTGCCGCAGCAGCCGGCTCCTGAAGAACCTGATCCGGATTGGTTTACCACGGATGTTTCGAACTCGCATGTGAATTGGTGAGCCTGTGGTGCTGGAAGGTCTGGTTACGACACTAAACGATGACGGCGGCATCAACGCAGCGCCAATGGGGCCGCATGTCGATCGTGAACTGACGCAGTTCACACTTAAGCCGTTTCAAGGTTCACGCACGCTACAGAATTTGCTCGAACATCCCGAAGGCGTGTTTCACGTTGTCGACGACGTCGAGTTGTTGGCGCGTTGCGCCGTCGGGCGAACGCCGGCTGTCTTGGCGACTCAACCGGCCACCAGTGTGCAAGGCCACGTGTTGCAAGACGCTTGTCGCTGGTATGAATTTCGAGCACGGTCGATCGACACGTCTCAGCCGCGCGCGGTGATTGATTGTGAGATCGTGGCGCAAGGGCGGTTGCGTGAATTCTGGGGCTTTAATCGCGCCAAGCATGCGGTCCTAGAGGCTTCGATCTTGGCGACGCGCGTCACGCTGCTCTCGGCCGAGGAGATCCGTGAGCAAATGCGCGCACTGGCGACAATCGTCGAAAAGACGGCGGGAGATCAAGAACGCCGCGCGTTTGAGTTTCTCACTGAATATATTGAGGGTCGACTATGACGAGTGTGAAAACTGAATATCGAATATCGAATATCGAATCTTGAATATCGAATTCTGAATGTCGAATATCGAAGTAAGAGTGGTTCGCCGTAACGCGTTAGCGCCGGTTTGTCCTGGCGCGGAGTAAACATTGGCAACATGCCGGTCTTTAATGGCGCAGCACGCCGGTTTACGCGTGACGGCGAACTGCCCGCACTTCGACATTCAAAATTCGATATTCGATATTCGACATTCGACATTCGTTTTCCCCGCTGAACTGTCGTGTTTGAGCGTCCCTACCACCGACGCATAACGTTTGGTGATTTGCTTCGTGACTTCGTTTTGAAGAACAATGGTGACAAACTCTTGAACGCGATAATTTCTGTCCAGACCGGCAGTCGACTGCATTTTGGTCTGTTGGCCTTTGGCTGTCCCGAGCGCCGACAGTACGGCGGTTTGGGATTAATGATCGAACGGCCGACGGTGCGACTGGAATTGGGTGCCGCACAGTCGTTTACGGTTCGTGGTGCATGCCGTGATCGCGTCTGTGCGTTTGCCGAGGCTTGGGCGCGGTCGGAACACGCTGAACTGCCGGCGGTGGAACTCGTTGTGACTGACGCTTCACCCTCACATGCCGGGCTGGGATCGGGCACGCAGCTTGGTTTGGCCGTGGCCGCGGCGCTGTTCCAATTTGTGCAAGGCAGGCGACCGGCAGCTGTTGAGCTGGCGGCCTCGGTCGGCCGCGGGCTCCGATCGAGCGTGGGAACGTTCGGATTCGATCGGGGCGGGCTGATTTACGAAGATGGCAAATTGCCGGGCGAGTTAGCGGGGCGGTTCCGCGAGCGGGTCGAGTTACCCGACGACTGGCGGCTGGTGCTGATGAGCCCCCAGCACGCGTCGGGGTTGTCTGGCGAGGCGGAAGTACGGGCGTTCCGGGAGCAACTCCCGGCGGTGCCGCTGGAGACGACCGAGCGGCTCGAGCGGCTCTTGCACGACCGCGTTTTGCCGGCGGCACGGGCGTCGGAGTTTCAGGACTTCGGCGAGTCGCTTTATGAATATGGCCGCGAGGCGGGGCTCTGTTTCGCGGCCTGTCAGGGTGGGCCTTACGCGTCGCCGCAACTTGAGCGCATCGTGGCGATGGTCCGAAAACGCGGCTATGCGGGCGTGGGCCAGAGTAGTTGGGGGCCAACGCTGTTCGCGTTTGTGGACTCTCCCGGGGCGGCCCGCGAATTCTGCGCGTGGTTCGAGCGTGACTCGGCCCAGGCCGAATTCGGCAGTGTGGGACTGCAAATCGCGGCAATTGCCAATCATGGCGCGCGGGTCGTCACCGAGAACCGCCTCGCCTAGTCGCCCTTGTTCGCCTATGATGGTCCTCCACAGACGCGAGCTGTTTACTGAGATTTGTTTGGGAGATATTGCAGCGTGGAAAGGCAACGAGGTATGGGGCGCAAGGGATCGGCATTCGCAGGCTTGTCAGTGGCAATCACCACCCCGTTCAAAAACGGTGAACTGGATCTGGTCGCGCTGCGCCAACAGGTTCAATTTCAAATTGACGCCGGAGTGCAATGTTTGTGTCCGGTGGGAACGACGGGAGAGTCACCCACGTTGACACACGAAGAGCACGAGCGGGTCATTTCCGAGGTCGTGCAGGCGGCAGCGGGTCGCGTGAAGGTGATGCCTGGCACGGGCTCCAATAGCACGGCCGAGGCACTGCGGTTGACTCGCTGGGCGGCCAAAGAAGGCGCTGACGCGGCGCTGATGGTGGCTCCCTATTACAATAAGCCGACGCAAGAAGGCTTCTATCAACATTACAAGGCGGTGGCGGAGGCGGTGGACATTCCGCTGTGCGTCTACAACATCCCCGGACGCACTGGCAAGAATATTGAACCCGAGACCATCGTGCGGCTGGCTGACATTCCGAACATCACGATGGTCAAGGAAGCGACGGGCTCAATGGATCAAGCATCGCACATTGCCGGTGCAACGAATCTGACGATCCTCAGCGGTGACGACAGTATGACACTGCCGCTATTGGCGGTGGGTGGCGAAGGCGTGATCTCGGTGGTTGGTAACATCGTTCCGCGCGACATGCTGTCGCTGCTGAAGGCCTTCCGCGACGGCGATTTGGCCAGCGCTCAGGCCTGGCACGCCAAACTGTTCCGCCTGTGCCGCGATATGTTGTCGCTGTCGACCAACCCGATTCCGATCAAGGCGGCCATGAAGATGTTGGGCCGCGACACGGGTGAACTGCGTTTACCCATGACACCGCTGGAGTCGGCGGGCGAAAATAAACTTCGCACGACGCTGACAGAATACGGATTGTTGTAATGTCCGATTCCGACTTCGACATCGAAGGTTTGGCTCGTTACCTCCATATTACGCCTCAGCAAGTCGAACGACTGGCGTCGCGCGGCCAAGTGCCGGGCCGACGCGTCGCCAGCAAGTGGCGGTTCTCTCAGGCGGAAATCCATCATTGGATGGAAGAGCGGATGGGGTTGCTGGAAGATCTCGAGTTGGCTCATGTCGAAGACGCGTTGGCTCGCGCCGATAACCTGCCGGAGCAACAGGAAACGCTGGCCAGCATGCTGCAGATGCCCTCGATCAGTTGCCAACTGAAGGGCCGCACCAAGAACTCAATCATCAACGAAATGTCTGAACTCGCCGCATCCTCGGGCATGTTGTGGGATGCAGGTAAAATGGCCGACGCCGTACGGGCCCGTGAAACGCTGCAATC
>JAGQPK010001579.1 GCA_020426755.1 Planctomycetales bacterium | reverse complement strand
GGCGCGGGCGCTCTGCGGCAGCCAACCTGGGAGCGACGACGCACGCCGTCGCCAGCAGTAAAAACGCGATGATATGTCGAATTCCAAACATTGAGTGCGTCACTCCGTTCACAATTACTAGCGCGATAACCATCAGATTGCATTGATTCGACCAGAATAAGCGATTCGGAGTCAAAGTGCGACAACACGCGGTCGTCGTGGCGAACGGACTAGCATGTTTCGCTCGCCGTCACGCGCACGCGTCGGTTCCATCCGGTCGTGTGTCGTTCGCCGCAACGCGCTAGCGTCGGTTCTCTCCTGTCCACGAGTTTTCCATACAGAGAACCGCGGCTCGCGCTTTTGGCGAACGAATTGCAGCATTTAATGCAAAGCGTCGTTGACATCCCCACTCGAATTGCTTGCGTTATGTATGCTCGGCGACCATAATCTGCAGCGATGGACGATTTTAGAAATCGACGTGTGCTACGTCGAGAAATCCTTCGGATTGGAACCTATTTGATAAGGCGATTCTGCTCA
>JAGQPK010001578.1 GCA_020426755.1 Planctomycetales bacterium | reverse complement strand
CTGCTGTAACAATGTGCGCCACCGCAGCACGCAAACTCAGGCCCGCCTGTGCCAATGCTGCTGCAAAACCGGCATCAGGACTGAGACAGGGATTGGTGTTAATTTCCAGCACCCAGGGTTGATTATGGGCATCGACCCGAAAATCCACCCGCGCATAACCACGCAGTCCGAACAGCGCACTGCAACGCTGCGCCAGCTCGTTTAATTGACGCAACAGGGGCTGATCAGCAGCGGCAAAGTCAAATCGGCGCGGTGTGTTCTGAAACTCGAACGAGTGCTCATCCCATTTCGCAGCATAACCGACAATCCGCGGCTTACCGGGTGGGTAATCGTGAAATACAATTTCGGCCGGTGGCAGCAAAGTCATGCCTTGCGGGCCTTCCAGCAACGCCAGATTGAATTCGCGGCCATCAATATAGCGCTCGGCAAACCAGCTGCCGCCATAGCGCGCCTGCCGTTCGGCAAGTCTGGCGGGCAGCGCGTTTGCTGTTGCAACCAGGGAGTTATCGTCCAGAC
>JAGQPK010001577.1 GCA_020426755.1 Planctomycetales bacterium | reverse complement strand
AGTGTCTCGGAGGAAGAACGTCGTACGGCGCAGCAAACGCCTTATCGGGCGGCGCAACCGCATTTCACGTCGCGTGGCAAAGGTCGGCCGGTGTTTGAACGCCGGTGCACGGCTGCATTGAACGAAGGACGCGTCGCTTGAAACCCCTAGCGCAATCGTAGTAATTCGACGGCCGTTCAGTCCAACTCCAAATGCAATTTCGGAGTGGGGCCGAGCAACTAACGCCTTCAAGCAAAGTCAATCAGCAGGAAATTGCGCCGATGATCTAACGGCGGACTGACGTGACCTAGAACAACAATAACCGGAGCAGACTGGCAGGCTTGTGACATTGTCACCCGGCCGAATTCTATCCTCTCCACCGTGTCCAACCGACGCGAAAAGCGATAGCTGCGCGATCGCACTCTAAAGGCAAACCGGTCGAATCAGAGGCATCTTTTCTAGCGACAAGCTCCTAGCAGCTAGCCGCTAGAACTGGGCAAAACCCTCATTCATTTCGCATCTTCGTGGTGACAAGGTG
>JAGQPK010001576.1 GCA_020426755.1 Planctomycetales bacterium | reverse complement strand
AACATGGACTCGTCTCCTCCATTTCAAAATGCGAAAGCACCCCATTCTAAATCGCATTGCTTGCCCAATCTACTTACTCGGTTACGGACCGGATTGTCTGGGGCCTTCGTCGTCGGCATTTCACATCGTGCCACAGCGTCAAGGTCCGCTCGTCGCTTCGTTGAACTCCGCTCCTCACTGCTGCTTTCGCTGCGCGAAAGGCTCCACCTTGACTTGCTGTGTCCGGCGCGGGGTGGCCGCCGACAGGCCGATTGAATGTCACCTTGCTGCAGTGTCGGATGCAGCCAACGCAAGGAAATGAACGATGAAGAAAGACGAAATCGCAAGACTCGTTGAGACTGGGATCAACGAACTGAATTCAGCCCTATCGGAAGGGCGTTCAGTGCGGCTGGAGGAAGTGCTGAAGCTAATGGCCCGGTTTCACAAATACAGCTTCAACAACTGCCTACTGATTGCGCAGCAGTTTCCGGACGCTACGCGGGTGATGGGCTTTCATGGCTGGAAAGCCGTAGGAAGA
>JAGQPK010001575.1 GCA_020426755.1 Planctomycetales bacterium | reverse complement strand
CTAACAAGCCGACAAGCACACCGATGATGGCGATCACCACCAGCAGCTCGACGAGCGTAAAGCCGCGCGGCGCCGGACGCTTCGTGCTGCAACTCGATTCGTATCCCATTCCCAACATCTGCGAAGCTCCTCTTTCCCGTACCAATGCCGATAACCGCGGCCCGCGCCTTTCGGCTAACTATTATCTTGCTTTCCGTTCGCCGTAACGCGTTAGCGTCGGTTTGCGCCGCCGCTGAGTTGCCAGTGACGAGAACCGCGGCTAACGCCTTTCGGCGAACTCTCTCTATTTCTTGTCGAACTCGTCTTCGTTCGACAAAACCTGCTTATTGAGACAGATTGGTGATCAAGCTGACCAGTGGCAAAAACAATGAAATCACGATGAAGCCGACCGCACCGCCCAAGAACACGATCAAGAGCGGTTCGAGCAAGCTCATCAAACTATCATAGGCAGACAATTGATCGAAAGGTTTGCGGGCGGCCAGAGTGTGCAGTCACAGTTTGCCATAATGAGCATTCAC
>JAGQPK010001574.1 GCA_020426755.1 Planctomycetales bacterium | reverse complement strand
GTGATGAAATCCTCGTGGCACTTGGTAAGAAATTTTCCAACTTGGGCTTGGAAGACATGAAGATCGTTGTCGAACAAACTCAGTTCTATAAGACTCCAGAGATCGCGCGCGAGCTGATTCAGGGCGATGAATTCAAGCAGAAGATGCAGACCGTGATCGACTTCTGTGAGAAGCACGATCTGGTTAAAGATGCGACGGTCGGCTACGGTGACGACGCAGGACAATACAGCCTGCGGTTTGACGTTTCGCGACTGTAGATGGCGTCGCTAGACTTGCCACACCGCGTTAGCGTCGGATTATCGTTCGCCGCAACGCGTTAGCGTCGGTTTGTGCCGCCAGTTGACGAACACCTGCAATTCAGTTCGGCGTGCCTCCGTTACGCATGCGTTACCGCATCTCCATAAAGAGTTGAATCATGCTACTCGTTCGCCAATCGATTCCGCGCAGCGTGCGCTTCGTGTTGGGAGTACTGTCGATCTGCCTGTTGCTTGGCGCCTACACGTGGCTTTCGCAAAGCC
>JAGQPK010001573.1 GCA_020426755.1 Planctomycetales bacterium | reverse complement strand
CCTTGGGTGTGCGTTGAGTCGGCAAGTCAGGTCTCTGATCGCCGTCGTACCTGGCTATTAAATGTGTCCTTTGCTCCGGTTTGTTCATGTTCGATCCCTACGGATCAACCGGCTCCGGTTTTTCTCTCGGGCCCCTGTTCCCACACTTTGCCTGCGCTGGCACGTGTGACGATGTTCGGTCGATTGCAGCAAGCTGGCCTTGGGATGGCGCGCTCTTGCCTGGTTTGCCTGTCTTTGCTTTCGGCTGCATCTTCTAGGTTTTTACTTATCTCGTTGGCCTGTCATGGTCGGACCAATGGAAACCACTCATTCGCTGTCAATTGACTTTGATGCCATCGCTCGTCAGTTCCGATTGCAGGAGGACCAGGTCCGTGCGACGGTCGAACTGCTGGACGAGGGCAACACCGTTCCGTTCATCACGCGGTACCGTAAGGACCGGACACGGGGGTTGGACGAGGAAAAAATCCGTCAAATCCAAGATGCCGTGACCAAGCGCCGACAGTTGAATGAACGCAAGGAGC
>JAGQPK010001572.1 GCA_020426755.1 Planctomycetales bacterium | reverse complement strand
ATGTAGATCGCTCCGTCGGGTCCCATCTTCACGTCGATGGGCCGAAACGCAACGTGATTCGTCTTCACCAACTCGTCCAGCTCAGAAGATTCGAAACCGCTGCCTTGCGGAGTGACAACATAACGGCACACACGGTGCGCGCGGAAGTCGTTAGTGATCAGGTTTCCCTGCCACTGCTCGGGGAGATGCGAACCTCCCACGATCGCCAGCCCGCAGAGTTTAGGCTTGCCCGGATTCAGGCCATTCACGGTCCGCACGGCACCGGGCGACGTGATACCGACGAAACCGGGAAAGACGTAGTTGATGCCTTCGCCGCCGGCGCCATCCGTTTGGAACATCGCACCGTACTGATCCCAGGCATTTCCCCAGGGATTAACCAGTCCGAGATTGAACACCTCCAACTGCATGGTCCGCGGGACAAACCGCCAGACACCCGCACCGTTCATCCGCCGCACGCCGTACGCCGTTTCGACATGGCTATGGATATAGATCGACTGGTTCATGTACAACGCGCCATCGGG
>JAGQPK010001571.1 GCA_020426755.1 Planctomycetales bacterium | reverse complement strand
CGAATCATCACTTTCAAATCAGAAGGCCGATCATCGCGAACAATATGCAGCGACTCATCCGGATTCTTGCCCTGTCCGTCTTTGCCGACTTCCGCTCCCTCCAGCGGCTGATTGAACATCTGAGTCCCGGCAAAGACACCCGCCAGTGAGTAGTAATCTTCCGTTGGAATCGGATCGAACTTGTGGTCGTGGCAGCGAGCGCACCCGATCGTCTGTGCCAGGATTCCGCGGCCAATCACGTCCAGTTGTTCATCGACGGCGTCCATCCGCAACTTCTCTTTGTCCTGGTCCTCGAGGTTATGATTGCCCAAGACCAGAAAAGACGTGGCAACGACATTATCGTGTCGCTCCCGATCGCTGGCATACGGAAGCAGATCGCCTGCTAGCTGCTGAACCAGGAAGTGGTCGAACGGACGGTCTTCGTTTAGCGTGCTGATGACCAGGTCGCGGTAACGCCACGCCTCTGGAAACAGAAAGCCGCGCAGTGTGATCGAATCGGCATAACGCACAACGTCCAACCAG
>JAGQPK010001570.1 GCA_020426755.1 Planctomycetales bacterium | reverse complement strand
AGCACACTTCCGCCTCGCTGTCGCTCAACGAGAACGCGGATCCGGATGTGCTAGTGGACATGGAGATGGCCATGAATGCCATCGCGCCCGAGTCATTGCCGTACGTTCACACCATAGAGGGGCCCGACGATATGCCCGCGCACGTGAAGAGTTCTTTGCTTGGAGCGTCCGTCTCTGTGCCCATCTCACGCGGCAAACTGCTACTGGGCACGTGGCAGGGCATCTATCTGTGCGAACATCGCGACCACGCTACGCCCAGACAGTTGGTACTCACCGCGTGGGGTGTCTAGCTGGACAACGTCACTTTGAGTTGCCGGTACCAAATCCTCGAAGGAAACTCCAAAGTGACATCGTCCAGCTAGGAATGAGGATGAAGAATGGCTGATGTCCGATTGGCAAACGCACTCTCTCTAACATTCAAGATTCAGCGTTCGAAATTCAGAATTCATTTCGCGTCGTTTGCCAGATGTCGTCGATCCAGCACTCGATCACGTTCGACAGGTTGCCGAACGAATCGATATG
>JAGQPK010000156.1 GCA_020426755.1 Planctomycetales bacterium | reverse complement strand
GAAGTCAACGAACAGGAGTTTTTCGACCAACAACGTGCCAGCGGCAAAGAGTTGGCCGAGGCGATTGTTGAAGCCGCGCTGCCTGGCAGTCGGTTCGTGGACTGGCATGAGTTATCGCCCGCACATGGCTCCCTGTTGCGCAATAATCCAAGCGAACTCTTGACGCGCGACATGCAGAAGTTCGTGGTATTCGATGGCCCCGGTCGACTTCGCGATCTCAGATTGTCATTCGATTCACTTGGCCCCACACCACAAACAACCAGGCGCAACCTCGTCTTCAACTCGGATTTGTCCGTCGAGGGCAATTTGGACGCCGGTGATTTTACGACTGAATTGCCACTGTTCGTCCTAGTCAAAGGCGACCTGCATGTTCGCAATTTAGTGCTCACGGGCTGGACAGAAATTGTTGTCATGGGAAACGTAGTGGCGACCGGCACGGTTATGTGTCTTGATGGAGAAGCCGGCGGGCGATTGCACGTGCAGGACAGTTTGCAGGCGGAACGGATTCTTGGGGGCTCGATGTACTCGATTGTCGTTGACGGTCAAACTAAGGGCACGGTTTATTGGACCGATGATGATCACCCCACGCTACCCGGCGCCGTGATCGTTCCGGTGACGCTTGACCACGACGACGCAATGGATTTTGGCAAGCGCACATCGCTTACGCGCGAGACCTATACGGTCGACTCGAATTGGGCTACCGGAACGGAAGTCAAAACGTACGTTCTCGATCCGGTCAAGCTCGTGGATCAGCTTCGTCGCGGCGTCTCTCCATTCAGTCGTGATGAATAGTTGCTCCTGCCTCGTAGATCGCGACCGCACCCACCATCGACAGAACCCAAAACGTGCACTCCACCACTGCGTCACACGCCGCCGATCGGCGATCGAACCGTCGCTTGCGGCTATACGCGCTAATCGCGATACCGTTAGTCATCGCACTCGGCTTGGCCTCACGTAAGTACGGCGTTTACCTGCCGGAACTGCTGGCTGATTACGCCGGCGACACCTTGTGGGCCTGGTTGGTGTATTTGCTCGTGAGTCTACTCTGCGCGAGTCGAACGCTCAGGGCGCGAGCGTCGACCGCTTTGACCGTCGCCTTCTTAGTTGAATTCAGCCAGTTGTATCACGCACCGTGGATCGATGCGATACGCGGCACGTCACTAGGTGGATTGGCGCTCGGCCTTGGCTTCTTATGGACGGATCTGGTGTGCTACACGGTCGGAGTAGGACTCGGTATGGTCGCGGAGACAATGATGTTTCGCGCGAATCATAAATGAGACTTCGGTTTGCGCATCATTTTGTCCGCGTGTGCAACTTAGGCACCATTCCCTACAAGCAATGGCACAACATCACATCGCCTAGTCCAATTTATCAACGTGCGACATCACGGCGCGCGGGACTCACCATAAGAAGAATCGAAGCCACATCAACAAACGGGGAGGTTTCCGTCAGTCGCATCCGCAGCTCACAGACGATGCGCAAGGCGCAGCGGGGTACAAAACTTGCGATCAGAAAGTAGAGCGACGACTGCTTGAACGTGAAGTCGGCAACAAAGCGAGGAGACTCGTATGTGCAATTGGAATCACTCGACGACGCAAAATGCGACAAGCAAAATGGCAGTTTTCGCGATGGCACTCGTCGTCACTTTTGATCTTGCCCCCGTGTCTCAAGGTGCGATCATGTTCCCCCCCACGCCAAGTGACACACAAATGTCCCTACTCTACGACCCGGCGGATGGCACACTGCGCATTTTGGCAGCTGAAGGCGTTGGCCTGACTTCGATCTTGCTTGAATCCGACAGTGGACTCTTCCGTCCGGACAAACTGTCGGCGGTGAGGCCGCAGTTCCCAGTTGACTACGTATCGTCGACTGAGATTCTACACGTCCAACCTGACTTATTTCACGAGTTTACCTTCCATGCCGCGTTGCCGGCAGGACTTGACGGCATGCAGGTCGCTCAAGATCTTTGGGTGACAGGGTCCGGTGTCGCCACCGAATTCTCCAGTTGGGCACTACTTGTTGTGCCGGAACCCAAATACTCGTTCTCGCTATTGGTCGGAGTTATGTACCTTCTCACGATTGGTCGCCATTACGATGACTCAAGACGCACCATACAGCTAAGGTGAGACGTCAACGCGTGGACGTCCTCCAAGCGATTGGAGGTCGCAATGTCGAACTTCAATTACAATCCGATTCGAGCTCAAGTAACCGAGCACACACTGGCTGAGCCAGCGCGGCGCACGGCAATCCGACCACAGCGTCGTCATGTTGTGGAACGACTCGAAACACGAACGCTCTTGGCATGCAACTTCCCAACTCCGAACACAGCGTTCAACACCTACGATATTCCGTCGCAACCGTACGTCGGGTCCAGTGACAACCTCTCAGACTGCTTGAACGTTTCGGTTCAAGGCGGCGACATCATTTCGTTCGAACTCGAGTTCCTCGATGCTATTCGCAACGGCTACCCCAACACGATTGTGGAGATATTGAATCCAAGCGGTCAACGTGCTATCGGTTCGAAGTTTGCTTTCGTGGACCAAAGTTATTCCAGCAACGACAACTACGATCTGCTGCCCAAGAATGAAGCAACCGGTAACCCCTGGGTGCTGGCTGTCGATCGCACGACCGGGACGGGACGGGAAGATCAGTTTGTACACTTCGTATATCACGCCCCCATCACAGGGCAATACACGATCCAAGCCGTTCCAGGAGCGCTGACTGGCGATTACCAGATGACGGTTCTAAAACGTCGTCCCGTGATCGAATCCTACCCGAACGGAAGTCGTCAATACTTGTACCTGAACTTTTCGGGCGTCGAACAGTTGTCACTAACAAACTTTGGCCAGAACAAGGTATCCGATGTCACGGATATTGGGGCGTTTCTCAGTCGGTTCGGTCGTGGACTGCTAACGGATAGTGAATCAGACATACGGCTATTCACTACAGCTGTTGTCGAGTATCTCGAAGTACAGTATCCACCGCTGAGAGGTTGCGTGCTGAACAGCCTGGACCACGCAGCTTGGAAGGATCTGCCCTACGTTTCTGAGATCATCGTGGGGGAAACAAGTGAACAGGCCGTTTCGTCCGCTGAGTTCGAAGATCAAGGCAATTTCGCGCTCAATGACAAGGTCTTAATTACGTTCTCACCAGCATCTCAGCCAAATCTGAATAGTATTCACGTTGTCCAACTTTGCACCGACAACTGCCAGCGGGACTTCGGCGGAAGTTCGCTCGATGGTCGCGGTTCCAGCGGACAAAAACAAGTGCTGCTTAGCTATCTTTCGCAGTTCGTCGGACGTTATATCGCTCACGAGTTCGGTCACTCGACCGGCAACACGCACGTGCTCTACCCAACCACACTGGAAAGGTCATCCGCAATCATGACGTCGCCAGCGGTCATTGATCCGTTGGAAGGCTTGGAACCCGGCAATTTGTTTGTAGGTAAAACGTCGAAGTTGAACTTGCGATATGGAACGGATGACAACTGGCTAATGCAGTTCTACGCCAGTTTTGCCAATGAGCAGGAGGGGCGAATGGAAAGTGTCATGGAAGCGCGCGGCGCTCAACCTGGCTTCTTCCATAATCTGACGAACGCTGAACTATATGGTGACACTCGAGGCACGAACTCCGTTGCCGGCGTTCCAATCGTCGCGGGTGAGTTGATCTACACGACCCACTCGGCCGAGTCTCTCGTGATTGAGAGTGACACCAATGGCGACGTGCGGTTCTATCGATGCCAAAATCCATCCATGACAACCTGTGGTGAGCCAATCTATTCGCAAAATGATGTGACAAAAGTGCGGCTCGTGTCCATCGACGCGATCTCCCACTTCGATAGTTCCAAGCTGACAGTCCCCTTGAGCGTCGACGGCGCCTGGCAAGCCGAAGCCGCGTCCTATCTGGACGCAGATCTGGACGGTGGAATGGCCAGCGCAGGTGAACTCATCTACGGTGGCACACACGCGGACGAGAACGTTGTCGTATCCAACGTAGACGGAATGCTTTTGCTGACCGTGAACGGCAAGACGCTCGGAACCGTGAGCGATTTGGCGGGTTTTCGACTCATCGGACGCGGTGGAGCCGACGTCGTAACGCTGCCCACAACGGTTTCCAATGCATTTCTCGGTGATCTCGACGGCGACCACCGTCTTAACTCAAACGACATTGACGAATTGATGAAAGCTCGCAAACGTAACGACACCAACAGCGCATACGATCTTAATGGCGACGGTATGGTTGACGAGCGTGACACCAAATACATGATTCACGTACTGTTTGATACGATCTTCGGAGACGCCGACTTGAATGGCTTCTTCGACCCGGCGACCTCATCAACGTGTTCGCCGCGGGTCACTACGAAGACGATCATGAGAACAACGCGTTCTGGAGCGTTGGCGATTGGGACGGTGACGGAGAGTTCAATACCAGCGATCTTGTGTGGGCCTTTCAAGATGGAGGATACCGCTAAAGCGGATGGGAATGCTGAGTGTTGAGATTGTGCTTTCTTTTTTTACCGCGAAGGCAAGAAGTCACAAAGTTATTCCGCGTGTGACTTCGGCCATTAACTTGAGATTCGATACGGAGTTTTCAGTCGCCTTGCCATGATCATGCTTGGCCCGCGACGGAAACATTATTTGCCATGAAGGCACGCAGCTTATTGACGTGACAGCTTCGTCCTGCTGCGACTGATATTTCGCGTCTTTCGCATCTTTTGCGGTTATCGACTGACAACCGCGAAACAGGCGAATGATGCAAAAAGGATATGTTCGCATCATTCTAACTGTCGCTGCTAAATGACCGAGCACAATCATGCTCGTTGGTTTCGAGGCGTCTCTTCAATACCCCCGCCTGTAATAAAAAAGAATGCTGAATGCTGAGTGTTGCAAGATCTGACGTGGCCAACTGTGTGCTTAGCGCAACATGCGGACAATTCACCGCTGCGCGGAGCGTTCGCCGCCACTGCTGCAAGAACCGCTCCTGCCGCCGAGTTACACGGGGTGCCAGCCCCTGCGGACTGGGCTAGTCAATCAGCTGGGGCGTTGCCTCGGAACACATCCCAATCATGCTCGGCGCTGCAACGGCCCAATGTGCCGTCTTGGCGCGCTCGTGTCACACGCGACCGTGCTCAAAACGGCCATTCCTTTGACCGCGTCGCATGGCCCCTCCCCACCCACACCATAGAAATATCGCGAGTTCACGACATCAAGCTATTTCCAGCCACGGCGGTACGAGCTTTGCTCGATTAGTCTGACAAATCGTTGAGTATCTAGACTGCAAATCTGGTTCGCACTGGGAACGAGGGCGATCATGCAGCGCGTCGTATTTCCTCTCGCCTTACTGGCCGCAGTGATGGCGTTGGTTGTTGTCGGACGGCTCACGGAACGCCCCACTCGGCCATCTGAATTGGTGGAACTAAAGCAAGAGTTCTCGACCAAACCGATTGCCTCGGTCGACCACGCGAAGCTAACCGCGTTGCAGGCCGAGTTCACTTCACCGCAGCAAGTTACCGACGCCTGCTTGTCTTGTCATACCGAACGAGGCCAGGAGGTGATGGCCTCTTCACACTGGAATTGGGAACGGGAAGAGTTTGTTGAGGGCCATGGTATTCGCAAGCTCGGCAAGAAGAACGTACTGAACAACTATTGCGTGGGTGTTTCGAGTAATCTCGAGGCCTGCGACAAATGCCATGCGGGCTATGGATTCGTGGATACGGGCTTTGATTTCCACAGCCCGTCCAACATCGACTGTTTGGTCTGCCATGACACGAGCGGCACGTACGCCAAGCAAGGCAGCGGCATGCCCGTCGCTGCCGTGAACCTGCAGCTCGTGGCGCAACATGTCGGCAAGACGTCGCGTGCGACTTGCGGAACCTGCCACTTCTTTGGCGGCGGCGGCAACAATGTCAAGCATGGCGACTTGGAACAGGTGCTATTCGATCCGCCCCGCGAGGTTGACGTGCACATGTCAAGCGCCGGCGCCAACCTCGAGTGCGCCGATTGTCATCGCACACAGAATCATCAGATGCACGGCAAACTCTATTCGGTCTCGTCGATGAACCGCAACCGTTCGGCGTGCACCGATTGCCACTCCGATCGCCCGCACGAAGACAATATCATCAACGAACACACACTGAAGGTGGCCTGCCAGACTTGCCACATACCTACCTACGCCAAAGATGCGGCAACGAAGGTGGCTTGGGATTGGTCGACAGCTGGGAAGCTGCGTGACGGCGAGCCCTACGAAGAAAAAGACGCGGCCGGCAACATCCAGTACATGTCCGAGAAAGGCACATTCACTTGGCAACAGAACGCGGCCCCCGAATATGCCTGGTTCAACGGCACGGCCGGTCACTACTTTCTCGGAGAGACGGTTTCCGATGAGAAGCCGATTGCGATCAACGAGCTCCACGGTGACTACCACGATTCGGACGCGCAGATCGTGCCGGTCAAGGTTCATCGTGGCAAGCAGCTTTATGATTCCGTCAACCAAATGCTGATTCAGCCCAAACTGGTATCTCGTGAGAAGGGCGCCGGTGCGTTCTGGAAGGACTTTGACTGGGATCGTGCCGCCGACGCTGGCATGAAATCGGTCGGTCTAACCTATAGCGGTCAACATCGCTTTGTCGCAACGGAAATGAGTTGGCCGATCAATCATATGGTCGCGCCGAAGGAGCAAGCACTTACCTGCGCCGCCTGTCACACGCGCAATGCATCTCGCCTGCAAGGCTTGGCAGGGTTCTACATGCCGGGACGTGACCGCAGTTTGGCAGTCGATCGAATGGGAGCCGGCCTAATAGGTCTGACATTCGCCGGCGTTGTGCTACACGGTCTAGGACGAATCGTTTCGCATCGTCGTCATCCCACGAGGCAATCATGAACGACCGGAGAGTAATGGTCTACACGCGATTCGAACGCTTCTGGCATTGGGCCCAAGCGTTCTTGATCATGTTTCTTGCCATGACTGGTTTCGAGATTCACGACTCATTCCACTTCTTTGGCTTTGATCAAGCAGTCCGCTATCACAACGCGGCAGCGATCGCACTCATCGTTCTCATCGCACTTGCCATCTTCTGGCATTTTACCACGGGTGAATGGCGACAGTACTTGCCGACACGCCATCGCATTCGAGCACAAGTCGAGTACTACTTGATTGGCATCTTTCGTGATGCGCCACACCCCACCAAGAAAACGGTGCTGAGCAAACTGAATCCGCTGCAGAAACTGGTATACCTCGGCCTAAAGGTTCTCGTGATCCCCGTCATGGTCATCTCAGGTCTGCTCTATATGTCCTATCGATATCCACAACGCTACGGTATCGAGGCGCTCAACATTGATGGCCTTGGCACGATTGCGATCGTGCATACCGCAGGAGCATTCCTGCTGATGACCTTCGTCGTCGCGCACATCTACCTGACCACAACCGGCCGTACACCGACATCCAATCTAGAAGCGATGATCACTGGCTGCGAGGAATTGGATTCAGCAGATGACGTTGCCGCCGCATTGGAAACGCCAGCGCAAAGGGAGCAACCGTGCGAGATAAATACATGAACCCATATCAGGCCGGTTTTCTACTTGGCCTGGTGTTGCTGACAACCATTTTTGTTACCGGTCGAGGACTGGGTGCCAGCGGCGTCTTCAAAAGCGTAGTCGTCACGGCTGTTGAGGAGATCGCGCCAGCGCATGCGGCAACGCAGCCGTTCTTCCAACAAGCGCATCACGCCGGACAAAGCCCGCTCAAATCGTGGCTAGTCTTCGAAGCCTTAGGGCTTGTGTTGGGCGCTTTCATTTCCGGCGTGATTTCGCATCGCCTCACATTCGTGACTGAGCATGCACCTCACATCACCAAACGTCAAAGACTCGTGGCCGCTTTGATCGGCGGTATGCTGTTCGGTATCGGTGCGATGTTTGCTCGAGGCTGCACGAGCGGTGCCGCCTTGAGCGGCTTAGCGGTGTTGTCCGTCGGCGGACTGATGACCATGGGTGCCATCTTCGGTTCTGCCTACGGCGTCGCTTGGTTTTTCCGCAGGCTGTGGATCTAAAGGAATGCGATGATGGGCCCGTTCGTACCTGATGTGATTTCCGACGAACTGAATTTGATTGTCGGATTGCTGATCGGCGTTGCCTTTGGCTTTGTGCTGGAACAAGCCGGCTTTTCTTCGTCGCGCAAGTTGACCGGCCTGTTCTACGGTACCGACTTCACGGTGCTGCGCGTCTTCTTCACCGCCGGCATTACGGCCATGTGCGGGATCACCATGCTCAGCCAAGTCGGTTTGCTAGACACGCACGTCATCTACATCCATCCGACGTTTATCTACGCCGCCTTAATTGGTGGCGGCATCATGGGCGTTGGTTTCGTTGTCGGTGGCTACTGCCCTGGTACTTCGTTCTGCGGAGCCGCCATCGGCAAAATCGATGCGGCGGTGTTCGTGCTGGGAGGCATTCTGGGAGTGTTCCTGTTTGGTGAAGCGTACCCATGGATCGAGCCCTACTACCTTGGCGCTGCACTGGGTGATCCGACCGCAGACAAGCTGTTGCACATGACACCTGGCATTGTTGGGCTGGGCATGATCGTGATCGCCGTCAGCGCGTTTATCGCGACGTCAATGATCGAGAAGAAAATTAATCCGCAAGGTCCTGCCAGCGAGTTCCCGCGCACACTGCACATCGCCGCCGCAGCCGGTACGATCGCGCTAGGATTTGTTCTGGCAATCCTTCCGCCACGCGAGCAACGCCTGATGACTCTGGCCAACGACGAAGCTTATCATGCCGCGCATCCCATTCCTCAGATGTCAGCCGACGAACTTGCATTTCGAATTCTGGACAAAGATCCGCTTGTGCAACTAATTGATGTGCGAAGCCCGACTGCCTACGAAAAAGTGGGCCTGCCCGGTGCCACGAACATTCCTGTGGAGCAGTTTTTCGGTCGGCAATGGCACGACGTGCTTGGTAGTCGGAAGCGCAAGGTATTCATTGGGGAAGATCAGCAAGCAAGCATTGCAGCCGCCGGCTTAGCCAGTTTGCTGGGTTACAAGGAAGTCTACGCACTCGAGGGCGGACTGTCCGGTTTCGAGGCCACCATCCTCAATGCACAACCAGCAACGGGTGACAGCCCGAAAGGCAATGCAGAAACGCATGAATTTCGCGTCGCTGCCGCGCCTCGCTTGATGGCCATGATCAAGGAACGCGGCCAAACAAAACCAGTTGCACGCCCCGTCAAAAAAGTCGTCGGCGGATGTGGAGTGTGAGCGATGGCTACCTACGCAACTCGGTGGCGACGGATTTCAGGTTGTCGCTACGCGACGAAGGATACACTCTTGCCTCCAGCGCCGGCGTTAAAACGCCGGCCTACCGTCATGCTGTCGCTACGAGACTATGAGTTTTTAAGCAGGCCCGAAAAT
>JAGQPK010001569.1 GCA_020426755.1 Planctomycetales bacterium | reverse complement strand
ATCCGAACGTTTGAAGAGTTAGGATTGCCGGAAGTGATGCGCGATCTTGCCGACCGGGATCGCGGTTTGGTGCTCTTGACCGGTCCCACGGGTTCCGGTAAGACCACTACGCTCGCGACGATGGTTGACTGGATCAACGAGTATAAAGAACTTCATATCATCACGATCGAAGACCCGGTCGAGTTCTTCCACGATTCGAAGAACTGCATGATGAACCAGCGCGAGCTGGGCGCGAACACGCACAGCTTCGCGAACGCCTTGCGCGCCGCACTTCGTGAAGACCCGGACGTGATTCTGGTCGGCGAAATGCGCGACTTGGAAACGATTTCGCTGGCTTTGACGGCAGCGGAAACGGGTCACTTGGTTTTTGCGACTTTGCACACGTCCAGCGCAGCCAAGACGATTGACCGTATTATTGATATTTTCCCGGCGGCCCAGAAGACGCAGGTTCGTTCGATGCTTGCGGAATCGCTTGAGGCCGTTGTGGCACAAAAACTGCTTCCCAAGAAAGATGGTACGGGTC
>JAGQPK010001568.1 GCA_020426755.1 Planctomycetales bacterium | reverse complement strand
AAACCATGCTCGTCTGCCGCGTACCCAACCTGCGCGGCCACGACGCGCAAATCTTAGAAGCGTGCCATGTGCCCACACCAGAACACTTGGCCAAGATGGATCCAAAGGCGCTATTCGCCGAAGTCAAACGCTTCATTGAGTCGCCGGAAGGCAAGCGCGTACTGCGCAGCGCGAAAGCGCCTGATTTCGAGGAAGTTGAATCGTGGATCCGCTGGGCACGCAGCGCACGAGAGTTGCGCGGGTAGTTCGCGGGAGCAGGCGAAGGCCGATATCGAAGTCATTCGCCGTCACGCGCTAGCGTCGGTTCTTTGGAGTGCGATCGCGCAGCTATCGCTTTTCGTGCCAGCCGGGAGCGTCGTCACAACCGGATTCCGGCCGTCTGACGACAAGCTGCGATGTGCGCAGATTTCGTGGTTGCCGTCGGGGCTTTGGAGTGCGATCGCGCAGCTATCGCCTTTGGTATTCGATCGGAGCTGCGAGACGATCGGAATCTAGTCGTGTGGCGACTAAGCACAAACGCGTT
>JAGQPK010001567.1 GCA_020426755.1 Planctomycetales bacterium | reverse complement strand
GTTGATCAACCGGCAACTTTGCAAGCGCCGTTTCCAGATGCGACGCGCCGGATGGAGCAGATCGAGATGCGCTCTTTCGGCGTCGAGAAGACGGCCACTCCCCCGCAATTCGGGATACATGTGTTGGTTTTGGCGCAAGCGCGTGCGCAACAGTGGCAGGTCAAAGGTACGGCCATTGAAGGTTACGCTCATCTCATAGCGGTCGAGCAACTCGGCCAACGCCATCATCAATGCGCCCTCTTCGGCGGGGTTGCGCATAAAGAATTGCCGCACGACGAAGTGGGTGGGGGCATTGAATGGTGAATGGTGAATGGTGAATGGTGAATGGTCAACCGCGCTCACAGAGGAGTCAATCTGTTCGAACGTGCCGACGCCAACCATGAAGGCATAGACGCCGGCGCCGCCGCCGAGGCCGGTTGTTTCGGTGTCGATGAAAAGCGCCTGGTGAAAGTCGATACTCTCTTGCAAACCGAAGCCGGGATGAAAGGCGGCAAAGGTGCGCGGGTGGTGCTGTAAGAGAGTGG
>JAGQPK010001566.1 GCA_020426755.1 Planctomycetales bacterium | reverse complement strand
AGCTGCTGCGAATGGAAACAGAAATTCATAAGCGAATGATCAACCAGTCCGAAGCGGTTGCGGCTGTGTCCAATGCGGTTCGTCGAGCTCGCAGCGGGATGCAGGACCCTCATCGCCCGATTGGTTCCTTCATGTTTCTGGGACCGACCGGAGTGGGCAAAACCGAACTGTGTAAGGCTCTGGCGGAATTCCTGTTCAATGACGAACGCGCCATGGTGCGGATTGATATGAGCGAATTCATGGAACGACATTCGGTCGCTCGGCTCATTGGTGCTCCTCCGGGATACGTCGGCTACGAAGAAGGCGGTCGTCTGACGGAGGCGGTTCGTCGGAATCCGTATTGCGTGATTCTGCTGGACGAAGTTGAGAAAGCTCATCGCGACGTCTTCAACATTCTGTTGCAGTTGCTGGATGATGGTCGTCTGACCGACAGCCAGGGACGGACGGTTGATTTCAGCAACTGCCTGATTGTGATGACATCCAATATCGGCAGTCAGGCCATCATGGAGCTCAGCGGTCAGGAC
>JAGQPK010001565.1 GCA_020426755.1 Planctomycetales bacterium | reverse complement strand
ATTCGAGGTTGCGATATTCGCCTGCTGGGGCTGCTATCTGGTTTGCCTGCACCTAGGTAAACGGGAGAACCGCTTTCAGTTGCTAGGCATGGGAACATTACTTTCGGTCTTCACATGCCTCGCACTCGGGCTTGTTTCAACGCGGAATGGAGCAGGTCCGCACGGAGCTATCCTGCCAATTTCCGTGTCGTTGGGCATGCTTGCGACATATGGGACATGGTTCTTCCGCAGGCACCGTGACTTGACGACGCAAGGCCCCCAGAACTAACGCGTCAACCGGAGCGACGGATCCGGCCGACTTTTGAATCAACGCCTACCGCCGTCGCCCGGTTACGCGAAACGTTCGTCGGGAACAGACATGCGGCACACCAAGGTCGGCTGTGGCATACAAACGTATCAACTCCGCAATCCACAACCTCGCTCATTCGTTCGTCAGCCTGATGAACTACGTCGATGGCGAATACATCATTGACCTGCTGCCCAAATTGCTTCGCGAGACACCCGGACACGAAATCAGATTCTCGT
>JAGQPK010001564.1 GCA_020426755.1 Planctomycetales bacterium | reverse complement strand
TGCCGCCAATAGCTCAAACGTTTCGTTGGGGTGCGTCGTCAGCGAGCCGATTACCTCGAGCGAAGCCTCGCGCAATTCCGTAGTCGATTGTCCGACAAGCAGCGGTTTGAGTTTGGTTTCGACAGCATGGCGAGGCACGTCACTTGCCAGCCAACGCAGGCCGCGAACCAGATCCAAGCGGCGCTGATCGGCGGCAGCGTGAGCGTCGATTGCACTCCAGACGGTTTCAATACCATGGTCTGCTGCCAAGATCGCTGCGAACGCCGCCTGCCGCGTAACATCCTGTTGGCCGTCGAAGGCCAACTTAAGCAGCTCATCTCGATGCTGTGCCAACGATTCCGCCTGTTGCTGCGTCAGCAATTCCGCCAGATCGGCCAGCGCCGATTCGGCTTTGTCGCTCGTGGAGTTCGCTGTGCTCATCGAGCTATCGGATTGACTCAGCCAGGGCAGGAGTTCTGCCACCGCGTCTGTTTTGCGAAGTTCGGCCAGCTTGCGCAGGGCTTCTTCACGCACGTGTTGCTCGACA
>JAGQPK010001563.1 GCA_020426755.1 Planctomycetales bacterium | reverse complement strand
CGGAGTAAACCGACACTGACGCGTGACGGCGATCAGCACGAGCGTTGCTCGCGGCCGATGCGAATGAGAAACGCACGCTGCGAGAACTGCGGCGCGCGCCTTTCGGCGAACTCTCTCGCGTAGCGCGAACTCGCGCGTCGCTTAGACGCGTAGATCTGCGGCGTCCTCTACGGTACGCGGAAACTCTTGGCGTAGCGGATCGACAAAGTCCTGCAAGAACGTATCAACTTGTTCCGGCGCGCGACCGATGAACTCGCGAGTGTTGACCAAACCGTCCAGATCCAGGCCGGCAAAGGCTGGATCGCCAGCCAGCCGTTCCAGCAGATCATTCGGGCGGGCAAACCGTTTCACTTGTTCGCCAGCGGCCTGACTGTGTTGGCGAATTCTTTCATGGAGATCCTGCCGGTCGCCGCCCCGCTCGACAGCCGCCATCATGATGTTTTCGGTTGCCATGAAGGGCAGTTCTTCCCGCAGGTTCTTGCCGATCACTTCCGGATAGACGACCAAGCCCCGCGCTACGTTCTCGA
>JAGQPK010001562.1 GCA_020426755.1 Planctomycetales bacterium | reverse complement strand
TCAAGAGATGCGCGATGAGCGTACGGTAGCGTCTGGTAATCGGCATTGAAACGACGGCAGGGCGAAATGGTTGGAACTAAATTCGCCGCGAATGTGGTTCAACTACGCCGATTACCACTTTCAACGAGGTAACAGCTCAGATGGTTCACATTAGCAAGATGTAATCCAAGCCTGCAGTCGATTCGTCAGAAACGCTGGTGGGAGTCGAACCCACTTTGACCGGGTTGCAGCCGGTTGCCTGGCCATCTGGCTCCAGCGTTTTGTTGCTCATCAAGACTCGCTGGTGAGTCGAAGGTTCGCGTGAAATTGAATCCAAGCGAAGACAGCAGTCGATTCACGGAAGTAGCTACCACCATCGAAATTCTTAAAGGCAAACGGTAGACTTACACACGTCACTATCCACAAGCGACAGTCACGCACTCTAGCGAATCCGGCTAAGGCATATCAAATGAGTCTTTTCGAAGAAGAATACGTTTCGTTGGATCAATTGCTTCTAGATCCGAACAACTACCGTTTTCAAGACAACCCT
>JAGQPK010001561.1 GCA_020426755.1 Planctomycetales bacterium | reverse complement strand
CTCATCGGCGTTTCGCCACGAGTGACTTGCCTGGGACCTCTATCGTAACGTTTTGGCGTGCGATCGCGCAGTTATCGCTTGGGATCGAAGCCAATCGCTTCGAGTGATGGCCCACGCTCCAACACCAAGCAGGGGGCCAGACACTTCGACGACATCCACGCTCGTCGTCGTCAAGTGACGAGATTCCAACGTTTTCGGCACGACTAGCGCTCCGGTAAAGCGATAGCTGCGTGATCGCACTCCGAAAGCCCCACGATTCCAAACGTCCCACGGTCGCCCACTCGATTTGCCACCAACGGCGACTCAATTGTTGACCGGCGCGATGGGATCGGATAGTCTGACCTGCCGCTTGGTTAAGTTTTCGCAACGCCGAGCGACCCCGCCCGCTGAGTCAAACAACGGCTCGCAAAGTTCCTACCTTTTGCGTTCAAGATGAGGCGTCCACGCTATGCCCTCTTTCTTTGACCACCTCCGAGGTTCTCGACGTACCCGACGCTTGCGGATCCTGCCGATTACGTTGAGTGTTTTA
>JAGQPK010001560.1 GCA_020426755.1 Planctomycetales bacterium | reverse complement strand
GTTCAAAACTCAGAGATCGAAAATCCCCACTCCTAACTCAGGACCCGTGAGAACCGCGGCTAACAAGAATGATTTCGGAATGCTGATTTCGGATTTCTGATTTTGGAACTGAGATGAAACCCTGCATGTCGCGGTGTTGCTCTCGTTCAAAAATCAGAGATCGAAAATCCTCACTCCTAAATCAGGATCCGTGAGAACCGCGACTGGTGCCTTGCGGCGAACTAAAGCACAGCCTTCGCGACATTACACCAGAATGTCGCGGACCAGAGTTCCGTGAACATCCGTTAGGCGGAAGTCGCGGCCCTGGAATCGGTACGTCAAACGCTCGTGATCGATCCCCAAGCAGTGCAACAGCGTGGCATTCAAATCATGAATGTGTACCGGTTTGTCAACGATGTTGTAGCAGTAGTCGTCGGTTTCGCCGTAACTCATGCCGCCGCGGATCCCACCGCCTGCCAACCATAAGCTAAAGCAACGACCGTGATGATCGCGACCGTGATCCGTTGCCGTAAGCTTGCCCTGACTATAGA
>JAGQPK010000155.1 GCA_020426755.1 Planctomycetales bacterium | reverse complement strand
GAGATTCATGAACCGATGCGGTTGCTATTCGTGATCGAATCCACGCCCGACGTCATGATGTCGGTGATGGAACGGAATCCGAGCATCGCGCAGCTTTGTCATGGCGACTGGGTACAAGTTGCGACGCTGGACCCCGAGTCGGCGGAACTGCATGTGTTCCGCAACGGCCACTTTGAACATTACCAGCCGAGATCACATCATCTGAACGAGGTGAAGTCGTCCATCGATTGGTATCGCGGATCGCGCGACAACCTGGCCTTCGCACGCATTCGCACCTGACGTTTTCGCCTCGCTCCACACACTGGCCTCGCTAGTACACCGCTCATTCCGATAGAAGTGCTTACGTCGCATGGACCATGATTCGATTTTCCGACTGCTCGGCATCCTGGTGATCGTCAGCCCGACGACCCTGGTGGCTATTCTCGGAATCAGCTCACTGCTCAACCGCCCGCTCAGTGAACAGGCGATTAGTCGGTGGACCTTCACTACCGTGATGATCGGCCTCGTCTCGTCGATCGCTGTGCTGGCGTTGATGCTGTACTGGGATACTCGACATGTGGTGCTGGAGCTTGGGCAATGGGTCAACATACCCGAGCAGCACTTCCATTTTCATTCGAAGTTTGTGTTTGATCGGCTGTCGATCCCGTTCATCATTCTCACCCAGTTGTTATGTGGTACGGTCGGCGCGTTCACTCATCGCTATCTCCACCGCGAACCGGGCTACAACCGGTTTTACGTTTCGTTCGCCATCTTTACGCTCGGCATGGTCGTTTCGTCGTTGGCCGGGACGATCGAGGTGCTCTTTTCGGGGTGGGAATTGGTTGGTCTGTCATCCGCATTGCTAGTCGCATTCTTTCATGAGCGATCTGCCCCGGTGCGGAATGGTCTGCGTGTGTGGTCGGTGTATCGTGTTGCGGACGCGGCGTTTCTGATAGCCGCGGTCGCCATGCATCACATGACGGGCGCGGGGGATTTCGATGGACTGATGGGACAGGGGCCTTGGCCGGCGGGACAGGCGTCGCTCACGTCCGCTCAGGCATTGTCGGTCGGATTGTTGCTGCTCATTGCCGTGTCCGGCAAATCGGCCTTGATCCCGTTTTCGGGTTGGCTGCCGCGAGCGATGGAAGGTCCCACGCCTTCGAGTGCGATTTTTTACGGCGCGTTGTCAGTTCATTTGGGTGCCTATCTCCTGTTGCGAGTCAGTCCGCTGCTGGAACTGTCGACGTTCTTGTCGGTATTGGTCATCGTGCTTGGTCTGTCGACGGCCTTGTTCGCGGTGGCGGCTTCACGCGTGCAGGCGGATGTGAAAACGGCGCTGGCCTTTGCTTCGTTGACGCAGGTCGGCATCATTGTGGCGGAGATCGGCATTGGCTTCCGTTACTTGGCATTGATTCATATCGTCGGACATGCTTGTTTGCGGACGCTGCAACTGCTGCGAGCACCGACGCTGCTTCATGATTATGTGGAGTTAGAGAACGCAATTGGCTCTCGCTTGTCGACCGGGATTACCATTTGGGAACGCATCCTGCCCGCAGAAGTCCGCACGAAGCTGTATGGCATCACACTGCAGCGAGCATTTCTCGACAGCCTGATCGACCGCTACGTCGTCGCCCCCTTTTGCAATGTCTTTCAATGGTGTGACGCGGCGGAGAACCGGTGGACCGATTGGTTGTCTGGCGGACGATCACGCGAAACAAACCATGCGGCAGACCCTGGCCAAGTTTTTGACGATCTGGCCGGCTAAGCACACCTCAAGCATCAAATCAAAGAGCCGAATCACTCATGCTCGAAATGCATCTGCCCTGGATTGAATTGGCAATCTTGTTTCCGCTGATCGGTTCGTTGCTAATCATCAATGTTAGTAACCCCGAAATCACGCGCAAGCGAGCGTTGATCACTTGCGCCTTCGCGCTGGTGGCAGCTTACGGTGCCTGGGAAGACTTTCATTCGCTGCACTCGTTTCAGGCCCATGACCACTGGGACTTCTTCTCACGTTGGCTGGGGCCGGAGATGCTGGTTATCGACGAGCTTAACGCGCCGCTACTGCCGATCACGGCTTTGCTCTTCTTGCTGACGACTGTCGCCACGTTGCGGACGAAAGTGCGCCGCTTTCCGTTCTCGTCGATGTTGTTTTCGCAAGCGATCTTGACGGCGCTGCTGACCTGCCGTGATCCCGTGGGTATCATCGGCTTATCGGCGTTGCACTGTGTGCCTCCGGCCTTGGAGTTGCGAGCGCGAGGCCGATCGTCGCGTATTTTCTTGTTGCACATGGTGCTAAGTACACTGCTGTTGATGAGTGGATGGGCGATTATCCGAGCCGAGGGCGATACGACGGTCCACTCGTCGTTTGCCATCTTGTTGCTAGTCAATGGCGTGATGATTCGGAGCGGCTGCGCACCCCTGCATTGTTGGATGACAGACCTGTTCGAGAACGCAACATTCGGCACATCGCTGTTGTTTGTAACGCCCATGGTCGGTGCCTACATTGCGGCCAGGCTGATCTTGCCGATCGCACCTGCCTGGATTCTGCACGGGATGTCGCTGATTGCTCTGGCAACCGCCGTCTATGCCGGTGGGATGGCACTCATTCAGCAGGATGCTCGTCGATCATTCTGCTTTCTTTTTCTCAGTTTTTCGTCACTCATTCTTGTCGGCATGGGAATCGCCACGCCGGTCGGCCTGGCGGGGGCACTCTGCGTGTGGCTTTCGGTGTGCATGGCGACGGCCGGATTTGGCTTGACGATACGTGCACTCGAGTCGCGCACGGGGCGGTTGTCGCTGAAGAAGTACCACGGGCTTTACGATCACATGCCGAGTCTGGCGGTGTTCTTTTTGTTGACTGGCTTGGCCAGTGTCGGCTTTCCAGGCACGGTTGGCTTTGTCGGGGCGGAGCTGCTGGTGGAAGGCGTGATCAGCGTATATCCCTATGTCGGAGTGTTCGTCGCGTTGGCTTCCGCGTTGAATGGTATCGCGGTGCTCTACACGTACTTTCGACTGTTCACCGGGCGGATTCACGTCGCGTCCATTCCGCTCACCGCCCGCTGGCCGGAACGCATGGCGGTGTTGGCACTAACGTTGCTGTTGCTGGGCGGTGGGCTCTTTCCACAGCCGGGCATTACGTCACGATATCATGCCGCCAAGGCACTATTGGAACGGCGTATTGCGCCGCCGCTTGAGGAGCCTCAGGAACATGATTCCGAAACCGACGTCGAGCATGCGAGCTCACCGCCGGCAAGTAACGTCTCCATCGTGTCCACCACTCCGGCCTTAACAGGCGCGCGTCACCTTAGCCATTCCACCACTCGTGTTCCTAACGCATCCGTTTCCGTCAACGGAGTCACAACGAATTCATGGCCGTAAGCGAAGGCTGCGCCGCTAACAGCTTTCGTTGACGATACCGAATGAAATAGGAACGAATCAATTATGTCTGCAACTGAAACGAAAACCATCGAGGGTGAGCTTGATCCGCCCGTTGGCAACGCAACGGGTTTCGCCAAGTTCTTTGCCAGCGACATCGTCTCTGGCTTTCTTGTCTTTCTGATCGCACTGCCGTTGTGCCTGGCCATTGCCCTGGCTTATGGCTATCCACCGATTGCGGGAATTTTCACGGCGGTCGTCGGCGGTATTCTGACGACGTTCATCAGCGATTCGGAATTGACGATCAAGGGGCCAGCCGCAGGTTTGATTCTGATCGCAGTCGGCTGCGTCCGAGACTTCGGTGGTACCGGTGTCTATGACGTTAATAATCCAATCGCCGTCAAGGCATACCGCGCGGCACTGGCGGTCGGCGTCGTGGCGGGCGTGATTCAGATTCTTTTCGGTGTGTTTCGCGTCGGCGTGGTTGGCGAATACTTCCCGTTGACGATCGTGCACGGGATGCTTGCAGCAATCGGTGTCATCATCATTGCCAAGCAAGTGCCACCCACCTTGGGTGTGGACGCGAGTGGCGAGCCCATTCCATTGTTGCTCGGCATCCCCAAGGTCATGGCAAACTACCATGCGGAGATCGCTATTGTCGGTGTGACGAGCCTGTTGATTATGTTTCTTTGGCCGCTAGTCACGAAGCAAATCAAATCATTGCGCGCCATTCCGGCAGCGTTAATCGTGCTCGTTGTCGCGATCCCGCTCGGCAGGGTGCTCGATCTATCGACGGTGACAACTCACAAAGTCAAGCTGGAAGCGCATGAGGAACACGCGGCCGCACCTCACGCCGAACAAGCCGAGCAACCAGAAGCACCGCCAGCCGCTGCTGCGCCAGAACCGAACGCGCTGATCAAGGTGCCACCGTTCGGCGAGACATTCAGCGCGATCACGCTACCTGACTTCTCTGCACTCGCGCTGCCGAAAGCCTGGTGGTGGGTCGCCATGTTCGCCTTGATCGGTACGCTTGAGTCCATGTTGACCGCGAAGGCCATGGACATGATCGATCCCTATCAGCGGAAAACGAACCTGGATCGAGACAACTTGGCTGTCGGCATCGCGAACACGATCTGTGCGTTTATCGGTGCGGCGCCAATGACTTCGGAAATCGCCCGTAGCAAAGCGAATGTCGACAACGGCGCGAAGACCCGCTTTGCCGACATGTGGCATGGCGTCTTTCTGATTGCCTGCGTCGCGCTGCTGCCGTTCGTCCTGGTGATGATTCCCAAGGCCGCGCTGTCGGCGATGCTGATCTACACGGGAGTGCGGTTGGCTCACCCGCACGAGTTCAAACACATGTGGGAAGTTGGCCCGGAGCAGTTATTCCTGTTCGTCGCCACGATCATTGGCGTGCTGGCGACCGACCTGCTGATTGGCATCGGCATCGGCATTCTGTTGAAGTACATGCTGGAAATGAGACGCGGCGCCGATTTCCCGACTCTTTTTGTGCCACACGTTTCACAAGTGGATAGTGCAGATGGCGCCGTCGTGCTGAAGGCAACCGATGCGCTCACGTTCAGCAATTGGATCTCGTTGAAGAAGCGACTCGACCGTTTGCGTCAGGCCAATAACAACGTGTCCGTCGACTTGTCTGCAACGAAGTTGGTCGATCACACGGTCATGTCCAAGCTCTACGAGCAGAAGAGGTTCTTCGGTCAACAAAACCTCAACTTCGATTGGACAGGCCTGGATAACCACAAGGCTGTCTCGGATCATCCGCAGGCGGCGCGGATCCGTAAGTAGTAGTATGTAATTCGCCGTAGCGCGCGACGTTCGCCGACCAGCCGCGGTGCCTCGTTCGCCGAAAGGCGCGAGCCGCGGCTCGTGCTGCCAAGGAGCATCCACGTTGTGAGAACCGCGGCTGGCGCCTTTCGGCGAACTACACGCTCGGTCATCTCACGTTCATCTCAATGCAAACCGTAGCGATTCATTTTGTAGTGCAACGAACGAATGCTGATGTTGAGTAGCTTTGCCGTTTTCTCGCGGTGGTAGTTGCAACTTGCCAACGCGGCCAAAATTGCGTTTCGCTCGGCCTCCTCAACCGCGGTCGAAAGGGAACCGCACACGGCGCTGGGCGACGAAATCGTCTCGGCTGGCAGGTCGGCGAGATGCACGACGTCCGTTGGCACTGTGACGACTAGCCGTTCCATAAAGTTGCGTAGCTGACGGACGTTACCAGGCCAACCGAACGAGATCAACGCGTTCATGGCCTCGACGGCCATGCGTTTCGGCTCCCGGCCATAACGTTTGCAGAAGTGATTCAGAAAGTGTTCGACCAGCAGCGGAATGTCTTCGCGCCGCTCGCGCAACGCAGGGACTCGGATGGGAATCACGTTCAGACGATAGTAAAGATCTTCGCGGAATTCACCGTCGCGTATCAAATCGTCGAAATCCTTGTTGGTCGCGGAAACGACGCGCACGTCGATTGGAATTGTCTTGTCTCCGCCGACTCGACGGATTTCACGAGCTTCCAGCACTCGTAGCAATTCGACTTGGCTCTTGGGACTCGTCTCCGTCACCTCGTCCAGAAAGATTGTGCCTTCGTGGGCAGCCTCGAAGCTACCGATCTTTTGACGTATGGCATCAGTGAACGCGCCTTTCTCGTGCCCAAACAGTTCACTTTCCAGCAGTGAATCCGGCAGAGCCCCCATATTCACCGTGACAAACGGTTTGTCATGGCGGGGACTGAGCTGATGAATCGCGCGAGCTGTCAGTTCTTTGCCAGTACCGCTCTCTCCCAGGATCAGCACGGTGGCATCGGTTTGAGCAACCTGCCGCACTTGTCTCAACACATCATGCGTTGCCTTGCAGTTACCAACGATCTCCGAGATCGTGCCGACTTCGGCCAGTTGGTCGCGCAGGCGATGGTTTTCCGTAACAAGCCGATGGTGTTCTGCAGCTTGTTGCACTTGATGCCGGATCACATTTAGATCGATCGGCTTGGTGACGAAGTCGTAAGCACCGCGCCGCATCGCTTCGACAGCGGTTTCGACCGTGCCGTAAGCGGTGATGACGATGATGTGTGTTTCCGGATGGGTTTCATGGATTTGACGCACCAAATCCAAGCCGTCAATTTCGCCTGGCAAGCGAACATCGGTAATGACAATGTCGTGTCGAAGTTGTGAGAATCGTTCCAGGCCTTCCTCGCCGGATGACGCGACATCGATGCGCTCGGCTTCGGACTTTAAACCCTTCGATAAACCGGTACAGATGTTCGGTTCATCGTCGACCACCAGAATCTTCAGTCCGTCAGTTCCCATCGTGCTTTTCCAGTACCGGCCCATCCAGTGGCAGAGTCACACGGAATTGAGTCCCGCGATCGCTCGTGTCCACATCAATCTGTCCGTTGTGTTCGCGCACCACTTTTTCGCATAGTGCCAAGCCCATGCCGAGCCCGCGACGTTTGGTCGTAAAATAGGGATCAAAAATGCGAGACCGGAGGTTTTCGGGAATGCCGCCCCCTGTGTCCGAGACGGTCACTTCGATCTCCTGATCCAGATAGCTCAGGAGAATCGTGAGTTGTCCGCCGTCTTTCATCTCGTCCAGCGCGTTGAACACGAGGTTTAGCAATACTTGTTCCAAACGAGCACGATCTGCGGTTAAACGTTTTGGTGCCTGTTGGGGCAGCTCCAAGGTCACGGTCACGCCCTGTTGGTCGGCCTTGGGACGAATTACGTTGACGATGTGGCGCAACAAAGCCACGATGTCGGTGTCGCCGAGATTGAGCTTCTCGACGGAAGCGTAGTCGCCGAAGCTCTCCAGCACACCGACGATTCGCGCGACCTCTTGTTTAAGCACGGATAGGTTCTCGGAAACCTCGTCGTCCATTCTTCCGGCCAGACTTTCCTCCAACAATTGTACATGCAGCCAAAGGGCACTGAGCGGATTCTTGATTTCGTGATGCAACCCGGCGACCAGCGTCCCCAGTCCCATAAAACGTTCCATACGTCGCAGTCGTTCTTCCATTAAGCTGCGTTCAGTGACGTCGCGCACCAGAATCGCAGTTCCCAGCACATCGTTGTTGCTTCCGCGCAGGACTTGGCCCTCGGCTCGCAGCCGACAGGCGTGGCCACGTCGCAGGAAGGCGTAATCGTGATCTGTCTGCGGAGTGCCCTTTTGCAGCACTTCATGGCTCAACGCATCGAGTGGAGTGTCCGGATGACAGATCGCGGCCAATGTCTTGCCGTTACAGTCGCTGGGCAACTGCAGCAACTCGCGTGCCCGCGCATTCGTGCTGGTGACTGTGCCATCTTGATCCGTTGTTACCACGCCCTGATTCATGCTGGCCAGAATATGCGCCGAGAGCATTCTCACGGCGCTCAACGACGCTTCGCTCTTCTGAAACGCGCGGGCCACGATTAACAGCCCGAGCGCGGCGGAGATGAGTACGACGGAGACGAGAATCGTGATGACGAACTGCCAGCGAAGTTCGCCTGGCAACGTGCCAACGCTTTTCGCGGCCTCGGTAGAGCCGACTTTGAGAATCTCCTGGACCGCCCGCTGTTCTTTGCGAATCTCTGCGATCAACCACACCGTGGAGCCGGTGGCCGCGATCAGCGAAATCAACAACAGCCCGGTCGCCCGCGCAATAGTGCGACCATCAAGTATCTGTTTGCTGGGAATCATGCGGTGGTTACGCTCGTTGTGATCAACCTGGGAAAGTCGCATTATTCACGAACGAGACAGTCCCGACCAGCTACCATTTGATTTGGTAGCCGATCGTTGCGTTGAGTCCTGGGCCGTCCACCCCTGATCCCAGCACGCGATAATACTTGTCCGTGATGTTCTCGAAAGCCAAACTCAACTGCTGGTTGTCGCAGCGGCCAAACGACTTGCCAACCCGCAGATTAAGCGTGCCATAGCCCGGTGTGCCACCCACTGGAAATCGACTATCCGAGAGATTGAGCGAACTGTATCGGTCCTGATTTCGCACCAGCCATGTGTAGATGTCGAAATAGCTGCGGCGGCAAACATCGCGCCAGCGTAGGCCGACGATCCCCTGCGTCGGAGGAATTCGCGTGAACGGTTCGTTAACGGTATTGTCGCGTCCATAGGTGTGCCAGAAATTGCCATAGACGGCCCAGCCGTCGTGCAACAGATACTCACCAGCGAACTCCGTGCCATACAGGTCCGCGTCGTGATTACCAAGAAAGACGTTGCCCGCGCCGTCTTGCGACCGCGAGATATAGTCGTCAAGTTGCATCCACCACTGATCGACTTGGAAGCGAAGACGTTCGCCGTTCGCTTTGAAGCCAACTTCATACGTCAAGCTGTGCTCGGGCTGCACGGCCAAGCTGCCGAGATTCGGACTCGACTGAGCATTCTGCAGAAACGTCTTCGCCGCCGTCAGATCGTCGACGGTCGGCGCGCGATATCCTTCGTAGACGCCACCAACAAGACGCAGCTCTTGCGTTAACTCGTACGAGAGTCCAATGCTGCCAATCCAGTCCTGGTACGTTCGCTCGAAGAAGATGTCCTGATCGACGTTGTTAATGGTAAAAGTCGGCGTGGCCTGGACGTTCGAGTTCTCGTAACGCACGCCTGCGTTCGCATGGAGGCGCGAGGTCAGATCCACGTCCCAACTCACAAAGACACCGACGCGATCTGCCACTGCATTGTCAGGAAATTGCGGTTGTCGAACTGTCGGTACCTGCGCGGGATTCTGCGGGTTGGTGCGGTACTTGCTCGCATCAACATCGTCGTAGTAGTAATCCGCACCATAGGTCAGCGCGCCGAAGTCACACCAGTCCTTAGCCAGCGTCAACTGCATACCAAACATGTCATCGCGAAATCGTCCGAGATCAAGTTGAGTCGGTGCACGTAGCTCGCGCAATCCTTCACGTGTTAGCGAGTAAGAGGTTGTAAAACTGAAGGCGTCGTATAGCAGGTTCTCGTCGTACGCGGTGCCTTGCCAGCGAATGTAGGCAAAGTCCCGTTGTTGCGGATCGAAGAACGTCGGCCGCGCCGAATTTGTGGGTGGACCGAGT
>JAGQPK010001559.1 GCA_020426755.1 Planctomycetales bacterium | reverse complement strand
GTAACGCCGCAATTGTACTTGGCAATCAGCGACAGGAGAGCAGCATTCCCACGCTGGAACTTGGCCGCACCGACCCAGAACCCGTGGTACGCGAGGCCTGCGATTGGGCACTGGCGAAGATTGCCGGAGGAGGTTGAATATCGAATATCGAATATCGAATGTTGAATGTTGAAGGGTATTGCTGAGTGCAGAACGCTGGCGGAATGGTTGATTCAATCGAATGGAAGCCGGCAGCCCACTCGCAGCGGCTGAGACCCGTAGCACGATCAAGCCCACTTCACTCTTTACTTCAACATTCGATATTCGATATTCGATATTCGATATTCAACATCCCTCCGAGTACCAGCGTTCTAGCACTGCTTCCCAGTCGGCTCGGGAAGTTACTTGGATGAAGGCGTCGCGCACTGTTTCTGGTTCTGGGTGCAAGGCGGCGTATTTAATGCCGAACTTGCGCATTAAGGCGCCGCACCTTGGGCCGTAAAGTTGTTCGGCCAAGTGGTAATGCTCACGAATGCATGCACCTTGCTCGCT
>JAGQPK010001558.1 GCA_020426755.1 Planctomycetales bacterium | reverse complement strand
TCGGGATCTTCGTTGCGCATGGCACCGTGGAAGTAACCCCAAATTGAAGACTTGCGCAAGTTGGGGTCCGTTTCACGTAACCCTAACCGATTCGCCAGTAGACAACTCTGACCGGTACCATCAACAACGACGCGCGTTTGCACCGTCCGCTTGTCGCCATCCGCCGTCTGCAACGTCACCGAGTGCGGCCCGTCGTCGCTCAAATCAACCTGCATCACTCGAGTACGATCGTGGCACTCCGCGCCCTTGGCGGCAGCATTTTCGAAAAGCATCTGGTCGAACTCAGCACGCTCGACATGCCACGTCTTGGAACAATCGCGCGGATCATGTTCGTCAAAGAAGAACGGTTGCGATTCGCGTCCCGTGCTGTTCACGAACTGTACACCGACTTTACGAACGAAGCCGCGTCGCTGCATCTCGTCCAGAATGCCCAAGCGTTCAAACGTCCAGTAGGTTTCCGGCATCAACGATTCGCCGACGTGAAATCGCGGCATCGCTTCGCGTTCAACCAGCAGCGTCGAGTGTCCCGCCT
>JAGQPK010001557.1 GCA_020426755.1 Planctomycetales bacterium | reverse complement strand
CATTCGACTTCATCCGACGAGCGCGCATGTGCCGTCAGTGCAAATCGAGTTGGAGGGCTTCATTCGCCTTTCGCAACACTGCGAACCGACTCGCGACGGCGTGGTTCTTGGCCCATATGGCGTGGCCATTGGCCTGGGCGTCGTCACTCGCATCGGCCACAGCCACGCGTGAGCGGCATCTCGTGAGCCACGTTCTTGGGAAGCTGACACCCAAATGCGAGATCCCACGCCAAAGTCTTTTGGAGTGCGATCGCGCAGCTATCGCTTTTCACGGTAGCCAGCTTCCGTCGCAACGATCGACTCCGGCCACGCAATGCAAAGCTCTGTCCGCCGGCCTGGCAACACCGTTCAACTTCGTTGCAAAGTAGCAACCTGGGCCGCCCGATCTGATAGTGCTGGGTCGCATGCCATCGATTGCCCCCTGACCAGGGTGATTGAGTCCCAATCACCCCCGCTATTGATTTGCTCGGCTAGCGGCCAATCTACCTGCGTTTGTCGCCAGGCAAACGCCTTTGCGCAGGTACCTCACGTGGTT
>JAGQPK010001556.1 GCA_020426755.1 Planctomycetales bacterium | reverse complement strand
TCGATCATTCGTCAGCATGCCATCGTTGTAAAACAACGCGTGAGCTCGATCCGCCATCAGCATCAAGAATTCAGGATGCTGACGCATGCCGCCGTTGGCGTTCCACAGATTGCCGGGACCGCCACGAGTGATCACGTTGGCAGTCCGAGTTGTCCGCAACAACAAGTCGCTGTCCCAATGAAAGAAGATGAAACCCGAGTCATCCAACCTGGGACGAGCGGCCGCCCAATTCTGTGACGTATTCCAATCCCAATCGTTGCCGCCATAGAATTGCAGCAACATGTAATTGGCGTAGTTTTCTACGTTCAGCAATTTTTGCACTTCTTGGTAGTCGTCAATCACTTCGTTGCGTTGCAGCATCCGCCAGGCGTCGGTGTCGCCATCAATGGCGGTTACTGCATTCAAGGCGTCATAGTCTTCCGGTTCGCCGCCCAAATAAGACGCCATGAACGCTGCGTCGGGTCGCTCCATCAAATGATGAATCCCTTCGTACTTGCCGTTGATATAAACTTGTACATACCGACCGTGCGGAGCC